>JAZDDC010000443.1:0-5244 GCA_036679565.1 Gemmatimonadota bacterium | reverse complement strand
ACGAGATTGATATAGGGACCCGGGCCACCACCCGATGTTGGTGAGATCCACACCCAATACCCCGCGAGTTTGTCCCGTATGATCTCGGTCGCCTGTGTGATCAGCCGATTGAATTCCATCCCCCGACCGGGACGCAGTTGAAACGTCGTGACAGTAATAAGCCCGATCGTGGTCCCCTCCGGTGGTAGCTTGCTCAGCTCCAAATTCGCGGTTGTGATCGCGCTGGTCAAAGACTCCACGAGCGGTGCGACAGTCGCATTCCAGTGTACGAGCCCCTGGGGACCGAACCCGGCGTCGTAGGCATCGAAGTCCGCATACGAGTGGCCACTGGACCGAATGAGAAATGTGCCGAGATCCTCTCCGGTGTCTTGCATGCTCACATTCCAGTCCCATGGATCGCCGTTGTTCGAACGCCATTGGGCATGTTCACGCAGGGCAGCCTCAAACTGCGGACCCATGCCCGACTTTGGTGTGACCGTGTACGATCGGGCAAAGGTGCTGGTGTTTTCTTGCGCGAGCGCCGCTGAGCCACCGAGCACAGAGACAGCCACAAGAGCGGCCAGCGAGCAGAAGGGTTTGATATTCATACCAACGATCCTTGGATTTTGGGACCAAATAGCATGGCCGTCCGGACGGCTCCGCGCCAGGTACCCGGCACGACTGGTGGAACCTTACACTATTTAGTGAATACGAAAGATCAGCCAACCCGCGCCGCGGCCCTCCGTCTGGCAGGGTACTCGTTTCTGATTCTGTTCCTCGAGTCCGAATCGATAACATCGAGAACAACCCCCGTCGGTTCCGCGCCATCGGCCAGCTGAACGCCAAAATCCAGTGAGCCCGGTTCGTCGAGCAGGATCCACACGCAACCGGTTGCCATCCTGTCTCATCAGCACATCCCCATCGTTCAAAATCACCGCAGCGGCCACTGTCGCAACGAGTGCAAGGAGCGAGGCCGGGTGAATGGGATACACCCGAGCAATGGCCGAAAACACCGACAGTATCAAGTCCCTTTTGACATTAAGTCATTATTGACTTAAGTCGAAAATGACTTATATTAACGACCATGAAGACTCTTCACTCTTTTGTTGCCGATCTCACGGCACCACCGCTATCGAAGAAGGCATTGAACAAGGCAGTGTATCTGTTGAGGCTGGCACAGCAAGGCGAGCATCCGGGCAAACGCATGAAGGGCATTGGCAACGGCGTGCATCAGCTCAGGGTCAGCGACAAAAACCAGAGCTGGAGAGTCATCTATTTCACGGACGCGGACAGGGTTGTGACCCTCTACGTGTACAGCAAGAAAACACAGAAGACGCCCAAACGGGTGGTGGACATTTGTAAACGGAGAGTGAAATCACTAACGAGCGACTGATACCAACGCGAAACAGACAAAAAAGAAAATGAAATCGAGCATTACAAACACACGAGACGAACTGAAAACCGGAACTGCGGTAGAGCTATTTGGACTCACGCCCGTCGAGGATGCATTTATCGACATCAAGGCGTCACTCGCGACCTGTCTCCGACGGGAGCGACTTAAGGGGAAAATCTCTCAAGCTGAACTGGCGAGGCGCATCGGCTCCAGTCAATCGCGGATCACGAAAGCCGAGAACATGGACCCGTCGATCGGAGTCCAGTTTCTTATGAAGGCGCTACTGGGAAGCGGTGTCACGCGTCAACGCATTGGAGCGATCATCGCAACGAACGACCCTAATGCGGACGTGACGGACAAGCCAAAACAATCCCGCGCGACGTCCGATAAACGAATCGTCTTCCTTGTGGATGTCGAGCCCGAAAAATCAGCAAAGTTCAAAAGAGTCGCGGACACGGTCGATGTAACGTTTGTAAAAGCAGGAAAGAGCGCAGACTCAGGGCGTATCGCGGCAAGATCAAAGCCTCGAGATGCGAAAGCGGCAAAATCAAAGCCTCGAGATGCGAAAGCGACCGACGCAACGGTAAGGAAAGCCAAGAACGCGGCTTCAGGGCGTGATCTCACGAAATCAGAGTCTCAACAAAAGACCGGGCGGCCCACGAAGTAACCCCGCACGGTTTAGAGGTGACCTCCCGTGAGTGGGTTTGATCCCGGGCGTGGTTACGGGAAATCTAAAGCCTTCGCAACCCGGCGTCACCTGAGTCACAATTGCTCGGGGCTTTGGTGACACACACCAACAGGAATAGCACACCAATCTACATACCCGTGCCTTTCGGTCCCCCGCTCCAATATGTACATTCAACATCCTTAGGGTCGCCGTACCACAGTAGTCTCTCCGGTCATTCCGACGACTGCGCGGCGGAACAAGTGGTAGATCATGTTTGTGCGGAACACGACTGGCCAACGTCCTTACTTATTTGTCGTGACTACGCCATCCAGCGAGCGCACCCGAGTATGCATCTAACCGCGGTGCGCATCAAACTTGAGCCGGCGGACGGACCCGTCGGCACGCAACTGAAAATGAACGATCGGCACCGGTTTCTCTCTGGTGGCCCCTTCTCGCGACAAAACTTCAGCACTAGGACCGACTCGAAGCACGTGCCTTCCCAGGCGTAGACGCGTATTCGTTAAGGAGATTCAACAATGCCAGACGAAGAACTCAAGCTACCATTGGAGATACCCTGGAAACTCGCATCCACCACACAGCAGCTCGTGCCGGGTGGTCCAGATGAGACAACGATCTCACTCTTTTTCCACGAACCAGACGGTGACGCTGTAATCGGCGTGCCACCCGGCGAAAAACTCGTCTATCTCAAGATTACCACATCGATCTCCCCGTGTTCGTTTGGTCCAGTTGACTCACAACTCGCATCGGCGTTCCTAGCCGACAGCCTCCCTGTCCTTCATGTGCTGCTCGATCTGAAGGTTACTCCTCTGTCTGGAGAAACCGGCGGCATCCGGCCCTACTTCCACGCCGCGGCTCCCCTCCATCGTCGAGTCGTCGAGACAGGAGTGGTCGGTCAGCAGGTCATCGAGGGAGAGTCAGACGGTCAGTTTTTCGGGAAGAGTGGGAGTCAGTTATACGAGAGCCTCAAGTCCACGTCCGGCACTCGGACGGCGGGCGGAGGTTTTTCTCTCAGTATACCGGGCACGGGGCTCAGCATTGGAGGTTCCGCTCAGGGTTCTAGCACGAATGTGGCGAGCGAGCGGAACGTTGACCAGGTGGTAGACACCACGACCCGCGAGGCCTCCCAAGAGCGACGAGAACTCCTGAGTCACATTACCAACGTTGAGAACGTCCTTACACTCCTCAGCGCGAAGTTTGTCGGGACGCCATATTTGCGTTTTTCCCTGTTCCCAAGACCACTACAATTACTCTCTGTCGACCCCACCGATCCGAACTTGTGGTTTGGACAGTTGCTGCGCCAACGATCGAGCGGCATCGAAGGAATTCAGGAATACACCGCAGTGGTAGTGGTTCCGGAAGACGAAGGATTCTGCGTCGAAGCCAAGTTGCGTCGGGTCTGTTTACTCGATGATCCACCGGGCCCACCCAATCTCGACGAACGCCTCATTCCGAATCTCGATCAGTTCGCGAGAATGCTCCGTTACCTGTACGACCGCTTTCCTAAGGGTACGCCGCTCGATGAACTCGACATTGATGTCATCGGAGACATCAAACGACAGAGCGATTTCCGTCGACCCGTCGTGCGGCTTTGGGTCATTCGGCTCGGTCCGCAAGTCGTCGAGGCAATGGTCGCCTCAACGTCGAAAACGGCGGGACTCGCTGAGGCCACAAGCGTCAACTACAAGCATATGCTCGAAGTATGGCTCGAAATACTGCGAGCCGCATACGAAGAAGAACTCGCCCGTTCTCCCCTCGAACGCGGCACAGTCCTTGGGGAGAACCGATCTCTCGACACGTGTTTTACCATCGGTGATGACGATACATTCACGGTAGCAACAAGCTCCGCCTCAACAACGCCCTTGGTTCCGGTAGATTTCGATTCGATTCTCCCGGAAATAGTGACGGACGGTCAATTATCTTCGGTGCGGTCGAGAGCCGTGCAGACAATCACTCGGTGGAATGCGCTCGAACAAAAGCTCAACGTTTTCTTGTCGAACCTCGAGGGGTTACCCGACGACGTTGCCCGAGTAGACGATCCGCGAATTGCCAATGTGCTGATTCGTCGCTGGGGTAAATTGGAGTCAGGTGACGCACGCAACATCGACATGAACGCCGCGGCCGAGATCCTGGGGCTGAGCACCGCTCACACCACGCTGTTGAGGAAGGCCGGTGTGACCAACCTCAGGGGAATCGCTTTAGCACTGAGTGCTGCGGCCGACATCGATTTACAGAATCTAGAGATTGACCGATTTCGCGAAGAAGTCGGAGATGGCAAAGACGACAAATGCGTGACCCTAGACAGAGAAGTCGTCTTGCCAGATCCAATAGAGTTCTCGATATCCGGCAAAGATGCCGACGCCATTCGAGATGCGATTGCCAAGGGCCTTGGTGAGGAGCACCCGCCCGTTGAAAAACCCAAGCGGCGCCCGAGACCGAAGCGTCGTAGCTAGACGTGGCGAGTCGTAGCGGGCGGCGGCGGCGGCTCAAGCTCGGGCCAATCATCGGACATACCGATCACGCGTCAACGCGCATTTGGATTCAAGTCGCAGACGACCCCCACCTGTACACGGTGCGAGTGTCCGGTGTCGGCTTGTTTCGATTCGTGAGCACCGAGTTTGGTGCTCTCGAGTTCGGCACGGCAATCGCAAAAGTCACGGGCTTGCGACCGGACCGCATCTATCAATACCAGATCTTTCGTCGTAGGCGATTTGTGCCAGCCACCAGGGCGCGGTTCCGGACAATGCCCGACCCGTCTTCCATGACGGATGTCTTATTTGCCGCCATCTCCTGCAACTCGCTCGAGCAAGATGGCGTGTGGGAGCGGTTTGCGAAGTTCGTGGAAGATGCACAGCCCACGTTCTTACTCATGATGGGAGACCAGGTTTACATCGACGAGGACGACCCGGACGTTTTCAAAGAGCATTTCGACTCGAGTCGATCGGTTCGTCGACAGGCTCTGGCGGCCAAATATCAATTAAACTGGTCGCGCGACCCAGTCCGTCGAGTGTTGTCGACCACTCCCACGTACATGATGTGGGACGATCACGATATTCGAGATGGTTGGGGCTCTTTTGCGCAAGACAGTCCGACTCTTGTAGGGCGTTTTCCCCGTGGCCAGGAAATCCACACGCGTTTCAACGAGTATTTCGAAGACGCGCGCGACGTGTACTGGCACTTTCAAGGT
>JAZDDC010000442.1:0-7091 GCA_036679565.1 Gemmatimonadota bacterium | reverse complement strand
GCTTTTGTGGATTCGGTAACAATCGCCCTACCAAACCGGACTGTCCGAGCGGTGGCGTTGCGGGTCGAGCCCCGCTCAGCGGATGGGACGCTTGTCTCCGGTGAAATGTGGCTCGACGCGGATTCACTCGACGTTGTTAGGATGAGTGTAGCATTCATTGGAGATAGGATTTGGGAGGACGACCCGGACGCGCCCAAGCTTGTGAACCTCGAGGTTGACCTGGAATATGGTCTGCATGATGGGAAGTACTGGCTGCCGCTCCGACAGATTCTCAGTGCAAACTTTGAATACCGCTACCTCCCTGGCGTAAAGCTTCCCGCCTCTTCGGTAACAACGTTCTCCGACTTTTCGCTGGACGAAGTAGAAACTGATTTTTCCTTCTCAAGGGATTTACCGAGTGGTGTGAGCGGCCGGCGGTTCGGTAGCTGGGGGTGCCCGGACGCGTGGGAGTTTGATGAAGAAGTATCTGATGACTGTGGCAAGAACAGCGTTACGCGTCTTATTCGTGATGGCCTAACCGGTACGAGTTGGGAAATCTCGTTCCCGCCGCGTGATTCGCTTTTGAACTTCGATTTCGACGATGAATTCGAGTTCACCGCCGACCTGGCAGGCGAGCGTTTCCTCAACGAACGTCTCAATACACTAGCACGTATTTCCGAACAAGTCCCGGGACAGGCAACACCGGGTGGTCGTTTGGTTGCCGACTGGATCAAAGTGTACGATGTATTCGGGTTTAACCGTGTGCAGGGTCCGTCACTTGGATTCGGGTATGCTTGGGATCCGGGTATAGACTTCACAACGATTTTGGCGTCGGGACGATTTGGTTTTGGTGACGAGCGGGTTATGGGGCAACTGACTTGGCGGCGTGAGTCGCCGCACGGCAAGTTTCAGGCAACAGCGTTTCGTGCGATGAATCGTGTCGAACCGGCGGTTGTGGGATCAGGAGTCGGGGGCGCGGTACGTACGTTGTTCATGGGCCGCGACGAAGCGGACTACTACATGGCCCTGGGTGGTGAGCTGAGTTACTCCGGCTATTCGGGCGCACTCAGGGGATTCCGGTTAGGCATTGCTGCCGAGCGGCAACGAAGTGTTTCGCTCGTGGCGGGATCTTGGCTGAACGACTTTTTCTTCGGATCGGGTGCCTTCCCGCGCAACCCTGCCGTTGTCGGCGGTGATTACGCGCGTCTTTTCGTCTCTAAAGAAGGCCGAGTTGGACCGGTCAAGGTAGAAGTTGGCGCGGATGGATTGGCATCCACTTCGCGTCGGGCGGGTAGAATTTGGGGAGGCACGGAGGTGTGGTTTACCAATGGGGCCAAGTGGCTTGGCCAGTTCCGTACCCGCGTTGGGATCATGGGTGGAGACTCCCTGCCTCAATTGTCGTTTCGGGTGGGTGGGCGCGGTTCGGTGAGAGGTCATGACTACGGATTCCGACGCGGGACCACGTTTTGGTCCAGCCAACTGGATCTGGAGTGGGTTGTGAACCAATGGTGGTCGCCCGTTGCCTTTCTGGATGTTGGCAATGCCGGCGCGGTGCGGGATCCGCTTTTTGGTGTGGGTGCTGGGGTGTCCTTCCTCTCTGGGCTGGTTCGTCTCGATTTGTCCAAGGGCATGAACCCGTCTAGAGCGGTGATCTTTGACCTTCTCTTTCAGATTCCTACTCTTTGATTACGTTCTTTCGATATGACGTCAAAACGCCCCTTTACTATAGATGAATACGTCAGATGGTCCGATGTAGATTTTGCGGGGATCATCTTCTACGGCGCCTATGTGCGGTTCTTCGAGATTGCGGAAACCGAGATGTTCCGGTCTCTTGGATTTCCATATGGAGAGATTTTTGATCGGTTCGATATGTGGCTGCCACGTGCTCATCTGGATTGCGATTTCAAACAGCCCGCACGCCTAGACGACTCGCTTCGTGTGGCAGCGTATTTCACGCGAATCGGTAATAGCTCGTTAGCTTTGACATTCGACGTTTTGCATCGGGGTGGGGGCCGCCTTGCGGCGATTGGACACGAGGTGTTGGTATGTACGGACAGGAAGGACCTCAAATCACGACCTTTGCCCCAAGAGTTGCGCGAGGTGCTGGAGCCATCTGTGATGACCGAGGTCGAGGCGCGGGCCGCGCTGGGCGTTTCCGAATGAGTTGGCGGTTGGTCGCCATTGGTTTGAGCTTAGGTGGAATCGCGTGCTCTACCGGTGCGCCGGACGAAACCTTGATTGAGGACGCGGATTCAATTGAAGTATCGGTCACGACCGCCGAGATGCCGGCGTTCCCGGCTTCACTCGCCGGTCAGATAGCTGTTGTGACTTCACATCGGGAGACACACTACGTTGTGGATGCGGTGTGGGATGTGTGGGCGGGTCGTTGCGCCGAGAGCGATGTTGTGCAACTAATTGCGAAGGCGGACGGTTACGGTGTTGCATTGGTATTTGCATCGGCGCCGGCGGACTCGGGTTCGGTGACGTTGCCCATACTAACTCCGAATGATTCCACGCTTCCGGACACGTCTGCGCAAGTGGCGCTTCAGATCTATCCAGAAGATCGTTCCTATGTACTCAAGGGCATTGATGGAGTGTTTGAGGTGGACAGTTTAACGGAGTTTACTACCGGTCGTTTTTCAGGCCGTTTGGTCGAGACCACATATCGAGACACAGTCTTTGTGGCCGGATCGTTTACATCAGTCCCAACCGAGGTCGTGGGCGACGAGTATTGTCTTGCTACCAATAGTCCGCCTCCCTCGATACCCGGTGATGGATTGGAGCCAAAACCGGTACCCGGAGGGCAGGTCGATGACAATGGCTGATACTGAGCAAACATATTTCCGGAAGGGTCTCGGTCTCAAAAAGGAAGTCGCAAGCGCGCTGTCAGCAGACTATCACAGCCAGCTCGTTGATGTTGTACGTGAGAACGGATATCAGTTTGCGGCCGGTGGTATCACATTTCGTTTGGCGCAAGAGTTTGGCTTTTGCTACGGTGTGGACCGAGCTGTCGATTACGCATATCAATCGCGTGCCAAGTTCCCGGGGAAAGGCATTTTTCTGGTTGGTGAGATCATTCACAACCCCCACGTGAACGACAAACTTGAACGCATGGATATAAGCATCCTACGTGCGGGCGATGATGGTCAATTCGACTTCACCGAACTGAAACCGGATGACGTCGTCATTATTCCTGCTTTTGGCGTGACGGTGAAGGACCTGGCAACACTTAAAGGGATCGGCTGCGTACTGATAGATACGACGTGTGGCTCAGTGTTGAATGTATGGAAACGTGTTGAGAAATACGCCGGCGATGGTTTCACCGCGTTGATTCACGGGAAGTACTATCACGAAGAGTCGAAGGCAACGGCCAGTCAAGTGACAGGATATTCCGGCGGACGCTACCTTATCGTTCGCGATATGGCGGAGGCTGAAATAGTCTGTCGGTTCATTGAAGATGGCGGCTCGGCGGATGACATCGAGAAACGTTTTGCGTCCGCCGCATCGCCCGATTTCTCCGCGGATCGCGATCTTGCCCGAATTGGCGTAGCTAATCAGACGACGATGCTTGCAAAGGAGTCTCTAGCCATCGCCGATCGAGTTGGGCAAGCAATGATAAAGCGCTACGGTGCGGACGCATTGCCGGATCATTTCCGAAGCTTCGATACGATTTGCTCCGCCACGCAAGAACGTCAAGATGCGGTACTTGAATTAATCGAGGCCCCGCCGGACGTGATGATTGTCATCGGCGGATACAATTCGAGTAATACGAATAATCTGGCCACCATTTGTTCAGAACGTACAACCACATACCACATTGCGGACGCGACGTGCATTGATCCGGTTGCGGGCACGGTGCGGCATAAACCGGTTGGTGCGGATCGGGAAGTGACCGCCAACGATTGGCTGGCCAATGTTACGACAATAGGCGTGACGGCGGGTGCTTCTACGCCGAACAACAAGATTGGTGAAGCACTGCAACGCATTCTTGAGGGCCGCGGGGTAGATATCGAATCCGCTTTGGCGTCGCCGGACGCTGTGGTTTAACCCCAGCTCTTTGCGGAGGGCGGGGACCGTCGCAAATCTTTGAGAAAACGATACGGTGATTGACCCGCCTTCTCGAACGAAGGAACTTGTCGTTGAACAGTAAGGGGTCTCAGTTCATTTGCGATCACGTTGAGTGCACCATCGTCCTTGGCTAATCTGCCTTCCACCCAAAGATATGGTTCTCCGCGAATGGCCATCCGAAAGCGGTCGTGAACATCCGGGCGTACAATAACATTGATCATCCCAGTTTCGTCTTCCAATAATACAAAAACAAAACCTTTTGCCGTGTGAGGGCGTTGTCGGGCGACTACGAGTCCGGCAACGGCGACGATCTCATCGTGTTCATGCTTTTCGAGTTGATTGCATCGCACAAGGTTTTGTGGCAGCGAATCTTTGAGTAGTGTAAAGGGGTGTCCGCTGGCTGCAAACCCCAGCATTTGATATTCAGCCACTAAACGTTCGTCAGCCTTGACACTAGCAAACGAGACATTTTCATGAGGGTGATTCAGTGGCAGCTCCATCTGTCTTCTCACACGGTGTTTAGTTTTTGGTGCATGTTTTGGTGGCAGCCAAAGGCCAACTTGCCACAATAGTTCTCGACGTGTGATACCAAAACAATCGCATGCGCCAACCCAAACCAAATTCTCGATGGCATCCCGTGACAGATCTGGTGGTGCCCTGCGAACGAAGTCGCTGAGACATTTGAAAGGCCCACCGCGCTCCCGTTCAACGACCGTGGCCTCCATCACATCTGTGCCAGCGGCTCTCACGAAGCTCAAACCAATACGGAGTGCATCATTCTCGATTGTACAGTACACGTCACTTGTATTGATGTCCGGAAGTAAGACATCCACGCCGTGCCGGTTGGCATCACGAGTGAGGACATCGAGAGAGTAAAAGCCCATTGGCTGGTTGTTAAAAAGCGCAGTGTAGTACTCGGAAGGGTGATAGTATCGTAGCCACGCCGATTGATAGGCAAGAAGCCCAAAAGCGACGGCGTGTGACTTTGGGAATCCGAATTCTGAGAACCCGATAACTTGTTCGAAGACTCGTTTGGCCGTCGATTCTGAAACGCCACGTTCGGTGGCCCCGCGCAGAAAATCTTCCCAAAATCCTTCCATCTTTTCGCGCGATCGGCGGCGGCTCATTGCTCTTCTCAGGCCTTCAGCCTGTCCGGCAGTAAAGCCTGCAAGGGCTTGGCAAACTTGGAGGACTTGGTCCTGATACAAAATCACGCCCATTGTTTCACTCAATGCTTCTTCCAACAGCGGGTGATCCAACGGTGGTTTGTATGTTTTGCCAGCCTTCTCCGCATTACGTTTGTCTTCGCGACGGCGTACGTATGGGTTCACGGCCCCGCCAACGATTGGGCCGGGTCTTATGATGGCCACTTCGACGGCCAGGTCCTCGATATTACGGGGGCGGGATCGTCGTAGCATTTGGATTTGTGCACGACTTTCAATTTGAAATAGACCCACCGTATCGCCCACGCAGATTTGATCGTAAACTTTCGCGTCATTGAAATCGATACGGCTCAAATCAGGCACTGTTCCGGTGCGACGTGTTATGAGTTCCACGCATTCCTCAACGAGCGACAACATGCCGAGTGCAAGGAAGTCGATTTTGATGAAACGCGCGTCGTCACATGAATCTTTGTCCCACTGACAGAGTACGCGGTCGGGCATTGCGGATAGTTCTAGCGGTACAATGTCAACGAGTGGCTTGCTAGAGATGATCATCCCGCCCACATGTTGTGAGATATGCCGGGGCAATCCGGCAATCTGCTCCGAGAGGTAACAAAGGTCCTTCCACAACGGAGCTTCAGAGCGCCCCTCGAATCCAGGAATTTTCTCGAGTTCCTCGCCCATCTGATCGGCATCGGTGTAATGGCTGGCAAGTTTAGCAACCTGTTCGATCTCTCCCATGGGTAAATCCAATGCCTTGCCTATGTCGCGAACAGCCGATCGTAAGCGGTAAGTCGGACCCCGACCGGGTAACAGGTTGCCATGTGCACGTCGTGAACCTTTTCGCACGTCATCGGCAACTATTTGTGCAAGTTCCATAAGATCGCGGTACACAAGAAAGAAACCGGATAATTTGTGGTGCTCCGCCAACTTGAGTTCATGTTGTAAACGTTTTTCCGCCTCTGCCCGATGCTCAGATTTGTCCTCGGGGTAAAGTTGTTTAAGTTTTTGCCAACACATTTCTGCGAGTGCTTCGGGAGCGCATTGCATACCGCCACCTCGGAAGTCTGGAAACACGTAGCCGAGGTCATTTTTGAGGTTGAACGAACGGCACCGTTCGGCGATCACTACAGTGTTGTGGATGGCGTCCGGTCTGTCGCGAAAGAGAAATTCTACTTCACTGCGATTCCTGAGATAGAAGTTACTGTTGGGTTTTCTGAAGTCATGTGATCCGTCGAGGGTGGTCCGATTACGAATTGCAACCATCACATCGTAGAGTCGGTGTTTTTTACGTGTGTGATAGTGGACATCGCCAGTTGCAACGACATCGATGGACAATTTGTCAGCGATATCCGCAAGTGCTCTAGTTTGTTCGAGATCTCCCTTTACGGCATTCCGCTGTAGCTCAATAAAGAAAGTATGTCGACCAAAAATATCTAGACATTTCGCCGCGAGCTTACGAGCAGCTGTGATACCGTTTTGTCTTAACGCGGTAGGTAGAAACCCATCTCGGTCACCCGACATGATGATGAGGCCTTCATGAGACTTACAAAGCGAAGAAAAGTCCAACTTTGGGTCATGACGATCCTCCTGTTTTAGGTGAGTCTCAGTCAATAGACGACAGAGATTTTTGTAGCCAGTGGCGTTCTCTGCCAGGATAGTTAGATGCGTACCATCTAGGAGGCTTACTTCAGCACCGGTGATTGCTTGCAATTCGAGATCGGATGCCGTTTGCGCGAAAATCATCGACCCGTACAATCCATTCCTGTCGGTCAATGCAAGTGCAGGGTATCCGAGCGCTTTCGCGTGGACGGCGATCTCCTCTGGAGAAGACGCACCGTCAAGAAAGGAAAAAGCGGAGTGGCAATGAAGCTCGATGTA
>JAZDDC010000441.1:0-2602 GCA_036679565.1 Gemmatimonadota bacterium | reverse complement strand
GCCTGCGCGCTGTTTCCGGGTGTGTTTAGCGGGCCACGTCCGCAAGGGTTCGCGGTGGACTCCGACGGTATCGCTGAGTTCAGTTCACGCGGTGGTGAGGTTGCCAAGCCGGATTTGTGTGTCCCTGGCATTGCGTATTCCAACGTCCCACGATGGGCGCGAGGTGACGAGATAAAGGGCGGGACAAGCATGGCGGCCCCGCATCTCGCGGGTCTTGCGGCAATGTTACAGTCGGCGCGAATCCAAGAGGGTCATCCGGTTCGTGCGGTGGATCTGCGTCAGGCGTGGGTGTCCACGGCAGAACAACTGCGCAGTGGCGACGCGTTGGACATGGGCGCGGGTGTGCCGAAGATCGCGGCCGCACACGAATGGCTATTGGCAAGTCACCAAGCCGGAATTTACTCAATCACGGCACTCGCGGACGGAGGGAATACCTCCAGGCGTGACGGCGCGTTTCGTCGAGGAGGATTTCAATCGCCAGCCGACACCATTCAAGGATTCGAAATTCGATCACTGAATGGTCAACCATCGGCACAGTTACTCTTGCGGTCTGATCAGCCTTGGTTGCGTGCCCCATCGTCTGTGGAAATGCGGGGTGGCGCGGCCACAGTCGAACTGACGTATCGCGCCGATCGGTTACGCACACCCGGCTTGTACGTGGGGAACGTGTGGGCGGTGCCGGCAAGCGACACCCTCGCCGGACCCGCTTTTCGATTGACAAATACCATTGTGATACCCCAACGTCTCGACCAACCGTTTGTTGAGGGACGGGACTTGGGACCCGGGCGACTTCGTCGATACTTTTTCGACATCCCTGCGGACGCGCAAGGGTTTGTTGTCGAAATGGAACTGCGATACGAAACGCAGCGGGGTACGCTTCACCTTTTTGAGCCCAATGGTCAAGCCTTCCGTGGACAAGCCTCCATTGATGCCGGTGGGTCCGAGGGTTCAAAAGTACGAATCGCCGTTGGCGCGGAAGACCTAGTCGAGGGTGTGTATGAGGTGGTAATTGCGGCGCCACCCAGGACCGCTTTGTCCTATCAGCTTCGCGCCGCGTTCCCACGGTACATCATCGAATCGATCGACAGCAAACCTTCGGCAACGATCCGAATGCGCAACAATGCGTCCGAGTTCATTCAGGATGCCTCGGTCTTTCAGCGGTCGGACAGCCTGCCGGTATTTTCGGACTCGTTGCACATCGAGGCGAGGGTCGTGGGAGCCACTCGGAGGTTCCACGTGTCGGGGCAGGGTGCCACCCCAGAATCATTGATGGTACGGGTGCCTAGGTGGGCGGGACGCATCGGTGTGAACGTGCAACTGCCACGGGGTCTTTGGAACACGATGACCGATATGGGTGTGACGGTCTACGATTCGATTGGCGTTGAAATTGGCGAGGGACCGCTAAGTTATCCCGTCGGCCGCTCGATGTTCACCCTGGATCGTTGGCGCCAGGGCGAACCGTTGTTCGTTGAGATATTCCCGGCCTTCGCCGGGCTCGAAGCCCCGTCCACGTGGAGTGCCACCGTCGATGTCACGTTCATGGCACGTCGCGCCAGCGAGTTGGATGTCACGGGTGTAGACACCACGCGGGCGTTGTTTATGGGCCCCGGGGAAGCGGTGCCGATACAATTCACTCCGTTGACACTGGAATGGGAGCTGCCCGCCGGTTTCCAACATCTACTGGAGGTCGAGGTGACACCGGCTGGTGGAGCACCGGCTATCAGGCGCCAAACGATCGGTCGTTGACACGGGGCGGCGGTATGGCGGTAGGGCGGTACCCCCCCCGACCACCTCCCAGAATTTGCCGAAGGTGAAATTCTACAGAAGGCACCGACGGGTGCCTTTCGTGGATTTGGCGGCTCCGTTTAGTTTCCCTCCTGAAATAACATCACGTCCACAAGAAAAACGGTGAAATGAAGACGATCCGTATCGGCTCGGGCCAGGGCTTTTGGGGAGATTGGCTCGAAGCGCCCGTCGAAATGGTCCGGCGGGGCCCGCTCGATTATTTGATGATGGACTATTTGGCGGAAGTCACCATGTCCATCATGCAGAAACAACGCTCGCGCGATCCGTCGGCGGGTTACGCCAAAGACTTTGTGCCACTCATGAAACGGCTCATGCCGGATCTCGCCAAACGCGGCGTGAAGGTGACGGCGAACGCCGGGGGTGTCAATCCACGGGCGTGTGCCGACGCCGTGGTTGCAGAGGCTCGGTCACAGGGCTTGAAGAACAAAATCAAGGTTGGTGTGGTGGGTGGGGACGACATCATGGATCGCCTGGACAAGCTCGTTGCGGATGGGCACAGCCTGACGAATATGGAGACGGGTGAACCTCTTGAGACCATACGCAACGATGTGCAAAGCGCCAACGTCTACCTCGGCGCCTGGCCGATGGTCGAAGCCCTGGGCCGCGGCGCCAATATCATCATTACCGGTCGTGTGACAGACACGGGTTTGACGCTCGCCCCGATGATTCATGAGTTCGGTTGGAAGTCTGACGATTGGCACAAGATGGCCACGGGAACAGTGGCCGGTCACATCATCGAATGTGGCGCGCAATGTAGTGGTGGAAATTGCCTGTACAATTGGGAAAGCATTTCCGG
>JAZDDC010000440.1:0-12294 GCA_036679565.1 Gemmatimonadota bacterium | reverse complement strand
GTACCCAGCTTTACGGCTCCTTTTGAGCGACCCTGGACATCCAGCATGACCCCGTACCCGTGACGTGGCTCCTCCGCCAGCGCCAATAGCACAAGAAAAACCGTGGACTTAACTGGAACAAACTCGGATACGTCAAGCATATGGTGTTTCTCAATATCTGCGTTTTGCATATAGCATAAACGAAGATATTCCTCAAGACGCGCAAACACAATGCTCTGAACAACAAAGCCGCGAATCCGCCGCAACCCACGCAATGTAGATTGTTGCATTCACGACTCTACTCGGCAAAATCTACGTTGACTGAGACGCCGCCCATGTTGTCAAATGACACCAACACGAGCCAAGAACGACAACATACTTGGCAATCTTCTGTATACTGTTGTGAGGCGCCGCCACCCGGGTCAAGCCCAATCACCACTACCTCCCCACAGTGAGGGCACACCACGGAGGCTTCGGTGGGAAGTACAACCTCCGCTTCGCTTGCATCTTCATCAAATAACCAGTCTACCATCGTACACCTGTTAGGCGACTCGACGGACGCCGCACCCGCAGAACTCGCCGGGTTGCCGTCTGGTCGGCAATGACACCCCCACACGTGGGCAACCCCAAACATTCTTGGACACGTGTTCATCTTCCCTGCGCGAAGCACCTGGAATCTATGTCAGTATAGTTCAATAGCGGGCCGGCGTCCGGAGCCCGGCAAGGCATATCTTCCAACGAGCCGTCGGTCCAAGCACATTCACGACCGTACCCAGGTTGTTAGATTTGGTCACCCGCTCACCGAGCCCCACCACCATCCTCACAACGAGGCCACATGTCCCGCCGATTGACACGCCGTAGCTTCATCGGAACGAGTGCAGGTGCACTGATCACCGCAACTAGTTGTTCTTCCGAGGAACAAGCCGCCGATGTCGGTGAGACCGAATCACCGTGGGTCAAAGACCCCGACGGATTCATACTGCATCCAACGAATCTCGAAACACGTCTTGACCACTTGAGCGGCCTCCTGACACCAAACGAACAGTTCTTCGTGCGGAACCACGCGCCTACGCCTCTCATTGCTGCAGAAACCTATCAACTGCGCATAGAAGGAGACGCCGTCGGCCAACCGATGACACTCACGTATGACGATCTCCTGCGTTTGCCGAGCGCAACGAGTCTTGCGTATCTCGAATGCGCTGGGAATTGGCGCAAGTTCTTTCAGGAGGTGACCGGTCAAGTGGCAAGCGGCGGACAGTGGGAGACCGGGGCCGTTGGTTGCGCTATGTGGACCGGGGTACAACTGGGTCACGTTTTGGAACTCGCTGGCGTGAGGGACAACGCGGTAGATGTAAACCTCTTTGGGATGGACGGCGGCGAATTTAATCGCCCGATGTCGCTCGCAAAGGCGTTGGACTCCGATACTCTCCTCGCGATGTCCATGAATGGATCACCCATGCCACCGGATCATGGTTTCCCCGTCCGAGGTGTTGTTCCCGGTTGGCCCGGAAGCAACAGCGTCAAGTGGTTGAATCGCATCGTTGTGTCGTCAACACGGCAATGGGTCAAGAACAATACAACGTCGTATGTGCTGGTAGGCGACCAGTGGCCCGCTGATCGACATAGCCCTGCGGACGGTATGCCCATCACCGCATTAAACGTGAAAAGCGCACTTGCCCTTCCGCGGCCAGCAACGTTGCAGGCCGCCGCACACACCATCCGTGGCTACGCGTACTCACCCGATGGTCCGATCCGCCGAGTTGAATGGCAAGCCGACGATGTCGGGTGGCAACCGGCACGGATAGTGGAGCCAGTGTTGCCGCGCGCGTGGCAGCGTTTCGAGTTCACGTGGAACGCCACCGCAGGAACGCATCGGCTACGCACCCGCGCTACGGATGTTCGGGGCAACACGCAGCCGGAGACCGTTCCGTTTAACGCCAAGGGGTACCTCATGAATGCAATCTTATCGTACGCTATCGAGGTGGCGTGACGCTCCGACCGGTCGCAACGATATTGCTCCTAGCCGTGACCGCGTGCGGTCGGTCATCTAATACGTTGAAGGAACAACTCCTACGAGGTGAGGCCTTGTACCGTACACAATGTGCGTACTGTCATGATGTTGAGGGTGCCATTGGCGTTGAGTTATCTCGCCGAACGTTGCGAAATTACAGAACGGCGGATCGACTTTACCGCTATGTTCAGCTCGCGATGCCATACCAGTCACCGCGCACACTTTCTGATCAAGAGTACTGGGACATCGTCGCCTTCATGATCGTGAACGACTCGTTGGCGAAGCTGGACGACGTATTTGGCGAAGGCAATGCGGAGGACCTATTCTTCGGGACTGCAAACTAACCGTTTCGTTGGATGTCCAACTTGTCACGGCTCCTGAAAAATGGTATTGCTGATTGGAAAACCCCAATCGCTCGAACGGCACGGGAGCCAACTCGTAGTCGTCACAGCGCATTGAAGTATTCGCCCGTATATTATTGATCGGTGCGGCCGCTCCAAACGGCTCGCCAGTCGGCTTTTCTTTGACCCTGCCGTTCATCGGAGGCACCCTGCAATGAATCTCCCCCGACCATCTCTCTTGAGCTTCATCCCGTTCGCGATCGTGTTGAGTGTTGCCCAACTTGCGGCACAAGACGGCAACGCTGCAATCACGACAGAGACGTTCGTACGTCCGCCTGTAGAGATTGCCGACGCCGTTCTGGCACCGCGTCATCTGAATGTGACGCTCGGCAATCCGAACCTAGATGGACTATATTTTGTCCGTCAGCAGGGAGACGGGCCGCCCACCATGGAGATGTTGGCCAAGCCCTTCTATCGTCTGGCAGGAGAACAGATCGATTGGCAAGCCAACCGTTCTCGACAGCTAGGAATTCGGGGCGGCATCGGCTTGGCAGTGACCAACAGCGAGACGGGCAACACGGTGACGCTGGATGTCCCAAACGGCGCGAGAGTTTCTTCCGCGGCGTGGTCCCCCGACGGGTCACGAATCGCGTATTTCGCTCACACGGACAACACCACGCACGTGTATGTAGCGGACCCCGCGAGCGGCAACTCCCGGCAAATCACACGCACCCCCGTCATGGCAACACTCAATACGAACATTGAGTGGACACCGGACTCCCGGTTCATTGTGACCACACTCGTTCCTCAGAACCGCGGGCCGGCGCCAATTGAAGCCACCGTACCAACTGGCCCGCAAGTCCGTCTGACCACACCCGAAACAAATCGGATCCGAACCTACCCTGACCTCCTAGAAGGCCCGCACGAGCAGGCACTGCTCAACCACTACACGACAAGTCAACTCGTCGTCATCGACATCGACAACCGAAGGGTGAGACAAATCGGGGAGCCCGCGATGATCAGCTCCGTCGATGTTTCGCCGGACGGGTTGTACGCGCACGTCGTCCGTATGACGAAACCGTTCTCCTACATCGTGCCTCGACGTCAGTTCGCATCGACCGATGAGGTATGGAATCTTGAAAACGGTTCGGTCATGGCTACGCTGCTAGAAACGAATGTGCGTGACGGTGCGCCCAACGACACGGTGAACGGTGATCCTGATCCACGAAGCTTCTCATGGCGACCCGACGGGCAAGGTCTGAGCTTCCTCAAGCGAGATCCGCATCCAGAAGATGACGACAACGTCGAAGAGGATGAGGAAGAGGGTGGACGTGGGTCGCAACGGAAGGACCACGTCATGCAGTGGCTACCACCGTTTGACTCGTCATCAAAGACATCCGTCTACGAAGCAAACGGCCAGCTCAACAATGTCCGCTACTCGCACGATGGGCAGATTCTATTCTTAACAACGCGGCGTGGCGAGAACAAACACGAATATGCGGTGTTTGCGAGCGATCCGTCTACTCGGCACTCCATTTATCGAGGTCCCGGTGGTCGGGGACGATTCGGTCGTTTCAGCAGCCGTTATCCATCGCTTCGAACAAAAGACCTGGGGAACGGAACATCCGTTATTCAAATTTCGTCAGACGGAAACCACGTATTCCTATCCGGCACAGAGTTCCACGACAACCCAATGCAGGATGGACCACAGTCGTACATCGACCGCGTCGAGATTCGTACCGGTGAGAAGAACCGGATCTATGAGAGCGAGAACGACAACCTATACGAGCGACTGCTTCAGGTTCTGGACGACGATGCAACACGTCTCTTGGTTACTCGAGAAAGCCGAACGGACCAACCTGACTCATACATTCGCGACGTCGCGTCAGGACAACTCCGTCAGCTGACACAAAACACCGATTACACGCCCGACATCACCCGTGCCCAGCGGTTCCGTTATGAGGTACAACGAGTTGACGGATTCAAACTGGCGTTGAACGTGACGGTGCCCGAAAGTTGGCAACCAGGTGAGCGGTTACCAGGTATGCTCTGGTTCTATCCCCGAGAATACACGGACCAAGACGACTACGATGAGTCACGAGAGACGTATAACAAGAATCGGTTCCCAAACGTAGGCACACGTTCGATGGAAATCCTCGTGCGTCGTGGTTATGCGGTGATCCAACCGGATGCGCCCATCGTCGGTGACGAAGGCCGAATGAACGATAACTACGTACACGACCTTCGGAACAACATCGCAGCCACGATCGATTTCCTTGACAAAGAAGGGATTATTGACCGCGATCGCCTGGGTGTCGGTGGCCACAGTTACGGAGCATTCAGCACCGTGAACGCTATGGCGCACACGCCGTTCTTTAAGGCCGGTATTGCGGGTGATGGGAACTACAACCGTACACTGACGCCTTTCTCTTTCCAGAGCGAGCGACGGACGTTGTGGCAGTCAAAAGATACGTACTTTTCAATGTCCCCGTTGTTCTTCGCCAACAATGTGAATGGCGCATTGCTCATGTATCACGGCGAGGACGATCAAAATGTAGGGACCTTCCCGATAAACTCCTGGCGTTTGTTTGAGGCGCTCGAATCGTTGGGCAAGACGTCATCGCTCTACGTGTACCCGTATGAAGACCACGGCCCGGCAACCTCGGAGACATTGCTCGATCTCTGGGGTCGTTGGACGGCATGGCTAGACATGTATGTGAAGAATCACGGTGTCGAAGATCGCGTCACGACAGACGACGACGTCGCCGAAGACACCAGCAACTAGTGCCATGACAAGAGGACATCGAGGGAAGATCATTCACCTGTTCTTTGCAGTTGCATCGCTCGCGTTGACCGAGGGAATCTCGGTCGCGGCCGCGCAGACACTCTCCGACGCCGCGCGGGAAGGACCGTACGGTCAATTGGTCATCCAAAACGCCATGGTGATTCCCGGACACGGAGGACCCGCCTATGGGCCCGCGGACATCATCATCGAGCAAAATACAATTGTACAGATTGTTTCGTACAACGGCGTGATGGGTCGCCCCGCTGCACAGCCAACGCGTGTGGCTGACCGCGTGATTGATGCGACCGGGATGTACGTGATGCCAGGTCTCATCGACTTACACACGCATATACGAGGGCCCGAACTGCCGCTTCAATACGTATACAATCTCAAACTGGCCCACGGTGTCACGACCATGGTCAACGGATCGGGACGGGGGTGGGAAAACGCACTCGAACAACAGCGGTTGTCCAACGCCAACGAAATCACCGCGCCCCGCATGTTCCCGATTCGTGACTGGGGGCCTCCCCGCTCCCGCGATCCTGGACACGCGCCGCCCCTGGACGTTATCCGACCATGGCACGACCAATCGAATGCGACGAAATTCGCGCAAGAGTTGATCGGGAACGGTGCGCACGTTATCCGGGTCGGGAGCCTCGCATGGAACGCCGATCTATTTGGTGCCGTCGCGAATGCGGTGTACGAGGCCGGAGGGATCACGACGGTGCATTTGCCGCCTTCGGACCTCTCCATCGTAAACGCCGTGACCGCAGCAGAACTCGGCGTCACAATGATCGAGCACCACTATGGATTTGCGGAAGCAGCACTCGGCGGAAGCGTACGGGGCTTCCCCTCTCACTACAACTACATGAACGAGGCGCACCGTTTTCGATATGCTGGGACCGTCTGGCAGGACGCCCCCAACAGTGTCTTGTTCGGCGAAGTCGTCGATCGTTTAGTCAAGTCGGGGGTTGCTTTGGTGCCCACGATGAGCGCGTACGAATCCAACCGGGACATCAACCGGGCTATGGGACTACCGTGGCATCAACAATTTACACATCGCCAATTGATCGAATGGTACTATGCGAATCCGGCCAACCATGCGTCACATCATTGGGACTGGACGTCAACGGACGAGCACATTTGGGCCGTTACATATCGGAAGTGGCAAAAACTGATCTACGAATTCAACAAACGCGGAGGCCACCTCTCGTATGCCGTTGACGACCCGTACCTCTGGAACACAAGTGGGATCGCCAACGTCCGAGAGCTACAGCTCATGCGTGAGTCCGGACTGGATCCGCTCGAAGTGATTCGCTCCGCGACGTACAACAGCGCGTTGACTCTCAGGCGGCCGGACCTCGGGTACATCCAAACAGGTTATAAAGCGGATCTGGCAATTGTTGCGGGAAATCCGCTAGAAAACCTTCGCTTCTTATATGCTTTTGGCGCACTGGACATGGACGATGACGGCAAGATCGCAAGACGCGGCGGTGTGCGCTGGACAATCAAAGATGGAGTCGTATTCGACAACGCAATGCTAATCGAAGACGTTATTCAAGCGGTGTCTGAATCAAAAAGAGGTTGGGAGAATCCGGTGGACCAACTGTTCCGCCCGGTGTTCACCCCCGGACGTTAACACTCCAAGCGAGTACGTTATGAATCGCAAACCACTCGTCACAATCATCGCGATGGTGTTTGTCACTAGCGGATGTGCCAATAACAATCTCATCACACGATCGTTTCTGACGGAAGATGGCTCGCTCACTGTGACGACAGTGGCTACGGGGCTGGAACATCCTTGGGGTATGGCATTTCTACCGGACGGACGTCTTCTCGTGACAGAGCGCCCGGGACGCTTACGGGTCGTCTCGCTGGACGGCGTGGTATCACAACCTATCGCCGGCGTGCCGGAGGTGTGGGCAAAAGGACAGGGTGGCCTGCTTGACGTGGCTTTGTCCCCGGACTTTGCGTTCTCTCGGCAAATTTTTATTTCGTACGCCGAACCGGGAAGCGATGGTAACGCGGGCACCGCCGTAGCACGAGCGGTATTGTCGGAAACATCCTTGGAAGACATGCACGTCATCTTTCGCCAAGAACCAAAGGTTCGCTCCCGCGTTCATTTTGGCTCCCGTTTGGTATTCGCGAACGACGGTACACTCTTCGTTACCACCGGCGAACGCGGCGGGCGCAACGACTCACAAGATCTCAGCCGACACATGGGGAAAGTGATCCGGATAACCTCGAACGGTGCCGTACCGGACGATAATCCCTTCCTAGATACCGAGAACGTAAGACCGGAAATATGGTCGTACGGGCATCGCAACCTCCAGGGCGCAGCGCTGCATCCTGAAACTGGTCAACTGTGGACAATCGAACATGGAGCAAGGGGCGGAGACGAAGTAAACACACCTCAACCAGGATTGAACTACGGATGGCCCATCATCACGTACGGCAAGGACTACTCGGGCCGTTCAATTGGTGTGGGAACGGCCCTCGAAGGAATGGAACAGCCAATTCACTATTGGGATCCTTCGATCGCGCCCAGCGGGCTCACGTTCTATACCGGCGAACAGTTTCCCGGATGGCACGGAAATTTGTTGGTGGGTTCGCTGAAGTTCGAACTGCTGGTCCGCTTGGTTATCGAAAACGGACAGGTCGTTCATGAAGAACGGATACTGGGTGGATTGGGAGACCGCGTTAGAGACGTCGAACAAGGGCCCGACGGCTTCGTGTATCTTTTGACCGACGAAAAAAATGGACGCCTCCTACGACTAAACAGAATCGGGTAACGAACGAGGCACCGTCCTGAAAAGGCCCCCGGGCGCGCTGACACCCAGGGGCGCTAGTCACAAATTGATGACTTTGTCATTGCCGGCGTTCAACCTCCACAAACTCGCGATGGGTCCACCCCTGCTGCCCATGCCACTGCCGGTGCATCCGGTCTGCGCGGTGGTGGTTCACGTGTCGCATACGCCGATGCAACTTCCGATGGTCGCGAACGACACGGTAGAACGAGCGGTCTGAAGTCCGCGCCAAGCGCCGCAACGAAATTCTGTGTCGCGCCGTGGGGCCGTAATAGCCACGATCATACTTGATGAAACGGACCGCTCCATGCCCGATTCGCACATTTACTTGAACACGGTGTCCACCGCGGTCGTAACTTCGCGACCTGCGCTGTGCCTCCGCGGGTAAACCGAAGATCCCAAGCGCGAGTACCGCGATGAGGGATCTGAGGATATGACCTTTCATTGCTGCCTCCTCCATCTGGCGGCGCCGGAACACCCGACTCCACCCTTTTACAAAGCAGCCAACGTGCCATACTCATAAGATGTTATTTTACAACAAGTTATGGCGTTTTCCGACGAAGGTTAATGTGAAAAACGTCCTTAAAAGAGGACGTTCTACTGCCCTTCGAGCGGATTCACCATGCGACCCATGAAGAGAATCGCGCCCGAGAAACGCTCCCGAAGCACTAACACAAACGGACGATCGATGGTGAAAGGAATTGGCGCACTGGTCGTGCCGACGCCGACCGACGTGACAGCAGCGGCCTCGGTACCTTCTTCGTCGATCCTCACAAACGTCTTGTGATCAACTCGGTCGATGTACATTGGTCTGGATCAAACGCCACGCTCATGCCCAAACCCGCCAGCACATCGTTCATCCGGATTGAGTATTGGAACTCGAACTTCGGCATGACCACCGTCTTTTCGGCGTCACGCAAACCACTGATCCACTGAGACCATCGTGCATCGTCGAGAGCATCCACGACGTGGGCAAGCGTGACCCCCGGCTTCGGTACGGCAGCCAGCATCGCAAACGCTTCTCCGCCATACGGCATCTCCACAAGATCCACGAGTTCGTCCGCACCGAGGCGTACCGGGACTTTGTTCCGGTGGGACATGGTCGGCACCCCGACTTGGTTGCCGTCAACAAGTGTGAACGATGCGTCACGTGTTAAGTCTTTATCGAATTGATGCGTCCAGTCGCCGTTGAAGTAGACAGCGTTGATCAGAAACATCACGAGTTCTGGCGGAATTGGCCTCGGTGCAATTTTTCTTATGAGACCGTTCGTATTGTCGCTCGCCCATTGGTCAATGATGTCCGGCGCATTAGCGAGGGAGAAATCCAACGCCTCGACACGAGCGTCGAAGAATGTGCGCAACGATTCGAGAAAGGGAGCCTGAACGGCGAACTCGGGTCTGTGCCACACGGAATTGGCGACGGCCATGGTGACTCGCTCATCGAGGTTTACGAGCAAGTCGATGAGGTCGCGGTAACCTTCGTTTATTTCGGTGAGCATCAAACCATCGAAACCAAGCGTTGTTGCCATGGCGCTGAATGTCTCGCCAGCGGCGCCGTTCATCGTCATCCCCAACGCGACACTCACGCTCAGTGGGGAGATGAACACGTTTGAGTCCGCGGCCGATTCGCTGTGTACCGCACGGAACAACCGGAGCGAAAAATCGTTGTCCGCGTCGATGAGACGCCGCTCGGCTAATGACAGCTCACGTGGCAATTCAGTGAGCGGGGCGCTGATGCCATCGCCGCAGGCGGTAAAGACGCCAAGCAAAATCGCCAGCGCCGAGGATTTTAGAGAATTCATGGATTGGGTTGCCCTGTCGCTTTCGCGATCTTCGCAAGTGATCTTATCCGGTAGCGGCGCCATCATACCGCGTAGCTACGGCCTGACGGTGCTGCACTGTCAGTGACTAATACTCCGCCGGCAACCCTTGGGTCACAGGCAACCAACCGAATGCGGGCCGAAGCTTACGAATCACCTTTTCTCATGCGCTCGTCGCACCGGGATCACCGTTCCCCGCGTGATCTCACGGACACCGTCCCGAAAGACATCTTGATCCTCACAGGGCACTAACACATCAAACCGGATCTCAGGACCGTATGCCACGTGTTCAACGATGGCCTCTAGGTCGCCAGCCAAACGTTGAATGGCGTCAGAGTTTTCATATGGCACACGGAACGAGAGGGCCACATAATCCCGCCTCACGTCTATTTTTAGACCCAACAGCCCATTCGCCACACCACTTGAATACGCTCGACTGAGTCCGCCCGTGCCGAGTTTGACGCCACCGTAGTAACGGGTGCAAACCGCCACAACTTCGCCCACATCACTATGCATCAGCACATTGAGCATAGGCTTGCCGGCCGTACCGTGCGGTTCACCGTCATCGCTCATACCGATTGCACGGGAGCTACCCGGCGGGCCCGCTACGAACGCCCAACAATGATGCGTGGCATCGGGGAACTCCCCGCGAATACCGGCGACCACCTCTTTTGCAGCATGTGGCGTTTCGGCTCGGGCGATCGTCGTGATGAACCTACTTCGCCTCACTAAGGCTTCGACGCGATGCGTTTTAGCCGGAACACGATACCGGTTGGTCTGACGATCATCGCCCATCATGTCGAATCTAAACGCCGAAGATCCATCCACGCATCCAAAGGCTGCAACCGAACCGACCAGACGCTCGCCGACAACCGCTTTAGAGCCTATGTTTGCCCGAAGATCAACCGCGAGCCGAGGATGATACGTGTGTTGCCAAAAGCGATTCGAACAGCCACGGGACTGACTCTCTCCTTCATTTTGGGATGTGCACCGGCAACTGAGCCGATAGCAAGTGACGACGCGAAATATGCACGTATAGATATCGGGGGAGCCGCCCGCCATGTCGTCGTAGAAGGGGACCTGCTTTATGAGGTAGAAGGCGACCTTTTCGGCGAGCACGTCAAGACCAACGTGGCCCACCAAATCGGTGATGTCACCTTCTTACCTCCCGTGGTGCCTTCCAAAGTCATCGCAGTTGGTCTCAACTACCTAAGCCATTTAGGAAACCGACCCCAGGCGGATGAGCCGCCCCTTTTCGCTAAATACCCAACCTCACTTTCCGGCTCAGGACATCCCATCGTCATCCCTCACGACGCGCGTAATCTCCACTACGAAGGAGAAATGGTGTTGGTGATCGGGGATACGGTTAGCAACGTTTTGCCGCAGAACTCTCTGGACTACGTTTGGGGTGTCACGGTGGGCAACGATGTTTCGGAACGAGACTGGCAAGCCAACGACCTGCAATGGTTTCGGGCCAAGGCTTCCGATGGCTTCGGCCCCATCGGCCCATACATTGCACGTGGCCTAAACCCGGACAACCTCGCGCTCACAACGCGGGTCAACGGCGAGGTTCGACAGGAGGGTCATACTTCAGATCTTATCTTCGACGTCCGGACCATCGTCAGTTATGTGAGTCAGTACGTAACCCTTTATCCCGGGGATGTGATTTTCACAGGAACCCCCGGCGCAACCATGGCCATGTCACCCGGTGACGTTGTCGAGGTCGAACTCGAGGGCGTAGGTATCCTTCGTAACACGGTCGTCGCTCCCGAAAACGGAACCGAATAGGCTCACACAATCCAAAGCAGTAGAGGTGTAGGAATGCGTCATCAACCGTGGCTTGCCATCATGGTCGTCATCACGACCCCGGTCACCGCCCAAGAAACACCGTCTGTCACAGCGGCTGACTACGCGCGCGCCGAAGGCGCGTTGCGAACGAGTACGGCGTCTCTAATTTACGGCGCAAACGTGCAACCCAACTGGCTGGACAATGGCAGCTTTTGGTATCTGAATGCAATTCCAGAAGGCACCGAATTCGTTCTCGTAAACGCGCGGAATCGTGAACGCCGTCGCGCATTCGACCACAGTCGTTTGGCCATGGCGCTATCCGTTGCAGCGGACACGTCCGTCGCTCCTTTTGCCTTGCCATTCAGCGAATTCGCATACGCTCCAGACAAGCAGTCGATCTCTCTCCGTGTCGGTGCCACCGCCTACACGTGCGATATCGTGGAATACCGTTGCGGCGCTTCTGCAGACGACAACCAAACGGATCCGAACAGCCGTGTGTCGCCAGACGGGAGTCGAGAAGCATTTATCCGACACAATAACCTCTGGGTGAGGGATCTCTCTTCTGGCCGCGAAACCGCGTTGACAACGGATGGCATTGAACACTTCGGATACGCCACGGACAACGCCGGGTGGATTCGGCGGGATAGTCCTGTATTGCTCTGGTCACCAGACTCTCGGAAAATTGCCACATTCCAACACGACGCCCGCGGTGTTGGCGACATGTACCTGGTCTCTACCAATGTCGGACATCCTCGACTCGAAG
>JAZDDC010000044.1:0-5176 GCA_036679565.1 Gemmatimonadota bacterium | reverse complement strand
AATCCGACCAGCCCTAAAACGGAGCATAGAGCGCGTGCAGGTAACGCCGTCGCGGAAGCGGCCCGCTCCGCCAGTGCCACAACTGTCAAACTGTGGAACGTAAGATGGATCAACGTCAGAGTGTGAATACTCTGATCGATTCCAAAATATCGGGTCAAGGCTTCAATCTGATGCGGAGGATCTGGTCTCACGTCCTCACGGGCAGACGACGACGAAGCTGGCCCAATTAACTCATCTGTCTCGTCACCCGTTAACGGTTGGGACTGTGATTTTTTGTTAGGTTTCTTGCTCATGGTATACATTTAATGCTCAGCCAAACGCTGGCGTCCATCAAATGCAGCGACTTCTTGAGATGCACGCGGCATCACAATGGTTACGTGATGTACGAGATTCACAAATCAGTCGCTTCTTGTTCATCCTCATGCAGCCATTGTACCTCAACCTCCAACACCCGCGCCAATGCCGCAAGCACACTCGTATCCTCAGGCTGCGTCTGACAGAAAGCCAGAACGAGTGCACAACGAATTGGGAGACAAGTTACGGCTTTCATGAAGTCCGTTCGTTGCCGTCTAACAAGTCCATGCACCAGGCGGGCGCATACGTTGTCAACGGAAGCGGTTGATTTGTGTGGGTGGTTACATCACGTAACGTTTGAGTAGCGATAAGCATCTTGAGGAGTCGCCCGCAGCTGATGGACGGTGAGTGTTATGCGGCTTGAGATTCGAGAAATCGTCCCGAGCGTTTGCGGAAAGATGACACAGGTAATCGCGATGATCATTGACTGCCTATCCGCCGGGGGCTTGGCATCCCCCGGGCCAGCACTAAACAGAGACCATCGGCCTTGATGAGTTAATTGATATCGATGTATTTGAAGTGGCCTCCATCGTGTAGTGAGTGATGAACGTCGTACTCCGCAACTATCTGACCTCTTCCGTGGTGACGCTCCTCTCGACGTACGCCTTGAACTCCGCCTGAACGCCCTCAATGGCTCTGCCGAATTTAGGGCCGAGCATGAGTTTCTCCATCAACGCGCCGACCGGCCAGAACCGAGTTTGCATGTCGATCGTCGTGGTGGCGCGAGTACGGTTAGGGCCCAGGTTCTCCAGCCGCCATCCTCCACTCGCGTCTTTGACGAAGGCGGGCAGTCCTTCCAAGGACAGTCTGAAGCTCTCGTTCTCGTTCCACTCGAGTACGTTCTCCACGAGCGTACCGAAGCCCTTCACGTCACACGTGCGGCCGGCACCGAGTCCTCGCTGCACGTCGGTGTGATAGTGGGCTTCGTTTACGGTCGCGGACCAGTTCTGAATGTCGGTGAGATTGCTGATCTTGCCCCAGACAACCTCGACCGGGGCGTCGATTTCGATGATGCGTTGTACCTGCATGATGATCCTCTCCGTGAGTTATGCAGCGGGGTCAACCCGTGCGTTGATTCCGTCGAAGACAATTCGAAGCGTTGCTCGTACCCAGTGCGCGCGATATTCAGGGTCGAGCGTGGATACGTTGAAGAACATCTCGTGTGCGTGGACGAAGCGGGCCTGATTGAGTAACCGGTCCATGAGAAGGCCCGCCACGATGTCGGGGTCTACGTCGGCCTGGACGAATCCGAGGTCCATGGCCCGCTTGATGAACTCCGAGATCGCGTAGCTGGTTTTGACCATCTCGCCGATGACGCCGTCATCGCCGTGAGGCAGCAGTTGCTCGAACTCGCGAAACATGATGCGTAGCGTCTCGCGGTTTGTGAGATAGGCGTCGAGAAGCTGCTCGAAGAACAGCTCCACGCGAATCACAAACTCCTGCCGCGATCTCGGGTCTGCCGACAGCACTGTCTTTGCGTGCTCGAGCTGCAACGACGCGAAGCTGTCGAGAATGTCCCGATAGAGCCGCTCTTTGGATCCAAAGTGGTACGTGATCGCGTTCGCGCTGACGCCGGCGCGCGAACGCAGAATACCGCAGTGGCTGCTTCGATGACGGATTGGCGGGTGCCCAGAGATCGAGTCTGTGGCATATGTAATAAAATTCGATACAAACGTAATATTTGTCAAGATGGGCGTTGCGGGTCGTGGAATGCATCGGTATCGCAAGAACCAGCAGGTATGCACGGCGAGATGAGCTCGGTGCGAAGTCTGCCGTTCCCATCTGGACGTAAAGCCACGTCAGCGGCGACAACAGTGGGCGAGTTAGCACTGCGACTCTTCAAAACACCGTGGTGGTAAAGGGCTGCAGATCGTCGGCAACGTGGTAATGGACAAAACAGCCTGGATTTTCGATCACCCAGTGCTTGTCGGAATTCGCCGACTTCGACGGTGCGGTACTGCGCCCAGCGAATTCGCGGCTCACCCTGGGACTACTTTTCAGAGGCACCCAAATGGCGTGTCGCGCAAACGTGGCTGACGTTTTCAGAGGAAGCAATTGATTTGTGCGCGCCGCGGGCGCGTAGGAACGGCCAAGATGCGCGAGCGACTCGGAGTAGTCGCCCGCAGCTGATGGACGTGTGGTGTTAGACCGCATTCTACATTGCGAAACAAAATCGTGCTATCGACCGGAAACCAATAATCCGGTTGAAGCCGGGGGAGCTTAGCCGGGGCCGAGCATTCGGCGGATTTAGCGAAATTGCTGACGATCATTTAGTAAGCAACGCGACGCGCATCGTATCGATGCCGAATGCCTCAAATCGGACACCCAGTCTCGTCCGAGCACTCGTACGCTAACGCCGTCGCCGATCGAAATCCTCGATCATCCAAATGTCCATTTGCTCCTCCTTGAGCGCGGCAACGACGGTCTCGGTGTTGGCATTGAAATCGACCTGTTGCCATATCGTGGCGAAGGGGAATTCCGCTACCGGGCGAACGACGCCTTCCAACTCGTGAATGGCGTAGACCGTCGTACCGGGCGTCCCAGACATCGCGAGAATGTGGGTACCGTTGGTGTCCCAGCCAATGGGCATGTAATTGCCCACTCCTAGACGTCGGGGCGTTCCCGCATCGATTTCTAATGTCCATATGTCATCGTCGTCCAGTGCCCACAGATTCCACCAAAACGAAATGCGCCGACCGTCGGGCGAAACTCGCGGTGCGGCCACATAAAACGGTTCTCCGCGAGATTCCAGCAGCGGCGTGCTGGATCCATCTGTGAGGTCGAGTTTGAGCAACTGGTTGTTTGCGCCGGGGTTGTGAATGATGAATCGCTCATCGGGCCACCGGATGTCACCACCAATAGTCGTTTCGGGGAACTCGCGGACGACACCGTCCATGGTAACGATGTGCAGTATGTCCGTGCCGCTGCTGCGCACGCCGTAGGCGAGTTGATTGCCGGTCGGCGCCCACGCGAGTTGATATTTGAACCCGCCATCGAACGTGACCCGACGTGCGCCTGCACCGTTGAGCGAATCGATCCACACGTCCGTGCGCCCGCGAGCCGCTTCGAGATAGGCAATCGCGTCGCCGGTGGGACTTAATCGGGGAAATGACTTTGAATTGACCTGCAGCATCTAGAGCGGGCACGCCGGACAGGACCGGGACGGGTTTGCCAACCGGTTGTCCCCCCATCGAGACCTGGACGGCCATCAGGTCAGACGTCGCCCCGTTGCGCCGCAGATAATAGACGCCCTTCCCATCCGGCGTCCACAGGGGACCGGCGAGGGCGGCTGTATCCCGCACAATCTCATGGACGTCGCTACCATCGGCGGCGACAGTCAATATACGGTACGGCTCGCCCGAGTAAAAAGTGAGAATGGCGAACCATTGCCCGTCGGGCGACCAGTCCAAGCCATTCATATATCCAAGTTGTTCAGGCAGCGGGACACCCACCGAGTCCCCATTAACCGGGTCGATCACGCCAAGTTCCTTGATATCCATCCACCACACGACGACGCGCTGCCCATTGGGCGACCACTTTGCGTGTGCGGCACCCCGGGGGAGGCGCCGAGGTTCGCCGCCGAAGCGCGAAAGGATGGAGACCTCGCCAGGTGATCCGCCGGGGTCCGCGATGCCCGCAACCAGCAAGTCTGAACCGTTTGGCGACCAGTGAAGTGAAATCACTTGCTGATAAAACCCAACCTCCAATGCGGCGCCACCTCCCACATCCTGCACCATGATGCGTTCGCCTTGGTCCGTGCTCTTCGTGTATGCCAGGTAGGCGCCGTCTGGTGAAATTGCTGCACGGCCCGACCGACCGGTTAGCGTCACCTGGGTCGGCACAGCAATTGGTGTAGTTGTATCCAGTCCGGAACGGCCCGTGAGGAACACAGCTACGATTCCGACCACCATGGCTAGCCCAATTCCAATGGCGACCCTGGAACCACTCAAGGCACTAGGTTTGGCGCGTACGGGTGCTGCTAGCGGCGTGGCGTCTCCCGTCGTTGGCGCCACCGTCTTCAAGCGTGCCTGGAACTGCTCCGCCGTCTGCCACCGATCCGCCGGTGCCTTCGCCAACGCCCGTTGCACTACCGCTTCCACCTCCGCCGACACACTGGAACGCACCGTGCGGATACTCGGCGGGGGATCCAAGACCTGACGTGCGATGATCGCTCGCGGCGTCTGGGCCGTAAACGGCGGGTCTCCCGTAAGCATCTCGTGTAACACGCAAGCCAACGCATACACATCGCTCCGAGCGTCCAACTGTTCGGCTCCGCTCGCCTGTTCGGGACTCATGTATTCGGGCGTGCCGATTGACAAACCCGTTTCTGTCAACCGGTCTCCACCCGCCGCGTCCAGGGCCAATGCAATCCCGAAGTCGGCCACCATCGCCTCGTCGGCGTTGAGCAAAATGTTTTCGGGTTTGATGTCCCGATGCATGACACCCTGCCCATGCGCATAGTGAAGCGCAGCAGCAACCTGCTGCGCATAGCGGAGCGCGTCGTCGATCGAGAGTTGGGTTTCACGATTGAGCTTTTGTCGCAGTGCCTCCCCCTCCACGTACGGCATGACGTAATAGAGGAGTCCTTGGACGTCTCCCGAATCGAGTAACGTGAGGATGTGCGGGTGATTGAGTCGGGCCGTGAGCTTGATCTCGCGGAGAAATCGCTCGGGGCCGAGCACTGCCGCTAGCTCGGGCCGAAGCACCTTTACGGCGACCTTGCGCTCGTGTTTTACGTCGTTGGCGAGGTACACGGTCGCCATGCCGCCCTGGCCCAGCTCGCGTTCGATGATGTACCTATCGGCAAGGGCCGAATTCAGTC
>JAZDDC010000439.1:0-2772 GCA_036679565.1 Gemmatimonadota bacterium | reverse complement strand
GGGGGCCCAGCCGACGCGGGGGGGGTCGAGTCAACATCATCGCTCGAATCGCCGCCGCCACACGCAAAAGTCACCGCGGCAACCGCCGCCATCAAACGCCGCATGGTATATCCTCCTCATAGGGGTGCCCCATCAGGGGCTTGTGAATACTTTCACAAATGTAAATTGCTTTGACGTTATCGGTAGTCCGAGCCGCCGCCTTGAAATTCCCACGGAAAACGGGATACTTCCGTGGCCAGAGCGGCCGGCGCCAACCACACAACCCGGTTACCACGGAACTCCATGCCTGCACCACCACCCTGCAAGAGACTTGGTCAGCAATGCCAGGAGCTGACGGTCACCGTCAGGATCTCAGACCTTCAGGACGACAGCGCCACACTCCAAGACGCCTCGGCCACATGGTTAACTGGGCACACCGAGCGAATCACCTGGAGCGAGCCGTATACGAACGACGAATATCTCATGGTCGATGCAACGTTGCACGTACCTTGCAGATATCTGGAGTCCAACGGTGTCGGGGCCCGTTGCAGCGTCCACGAGTTTCGCGGTCGTCGCCCCACGTCAACCAAGACTCCGGAACGACCCAACTATCAGCTCGGGAAGGAGAAATTTTCTCTCATTCAAAACGGAAAAGCGGTCGCGGAAATCACCATACGTCAGCAAGATCAAACGAGAAGATCACGACACGATGGAGTGCGAGGTCATATCCGCATGCGGATACCTCGATCCCCAAGACAATGTGAGTTGCACGTTGCACGGACGCGTCAGACCCAACGGGCGTACCGCGAAACCGTCACTGTGCAGCGAGTGGCCGGAGCTCGAGGAGGACGAAACAGGACATCCGGGCTGCGTCTTTTGCTAACGTAGGCTACGCTTCATGAGCATGCTGACACCCAAAGACATCGAGCACGCATCCGGGGAACGATATCAAATCCAATCGATAGTCGGGCAAGGCGGCATGGGCACCGTCTACCTCGCCGTCAACAAGGGACTCGGATCTCGCGTCGCCATCAAGGTTCTGAACCCCGACATCATATTCAATCAAGCTCGTATGGCGCGTTTCCGCCGAGAGGCCGCGCTTTCCGCGCAAATGTCGCATCCCAATATCGTTCCCGTTTTCGAACTCCAAACTTTCGGTGAGTTAGCGTATCTGGTAATGCCGTTTATCGACGGCGTGTCTCTCGAGGAACACCTCCAAAAAACCGGCCCACTTTCACGCGACGAAGTGGAACGCATCCTCCAACAGGTCGGCGATGCGTTGACGTATGCCCATGGCAAAGGCGTCATTCATCGCGACGTGAAACCTGCTAATATTTTGCTCGATAAAGAATCGGGCAGATGGTTACTTACCGACTTCGGTGTTGCACACGTCGCCATCGAGGGTGTTACGGAACTCACCGCCACCGATGCTACCATCGGCACACTTTCGTACATGGCGCCCGAGCAACTTGGAAGCGCCCGAGAGGTCGATGGGCGGGCCGACCTTTACGCACTCGCACTGGTAGGCTGCGAAGCCATTCTCGGCGAACACCCAGAGCGAGAGGGCCCACACGAAACCGCAAAACGTGTGAGTGACGCGGTCCCAAAACTCCCATCCGATTGGGTAAAAGTTCTGACTTGGCCATTGGCCTCCGCTCGCGACGAACGACCACCCGACGTCACGGTCTGGCTTGAACGGCTAAAAGACAAGCGGAGTCGAAGCCGAGGCAGACTCATTGGCGTCACCGCCCTAACTGCAGGTGTCGTTGCGATTGGTATACTCGGATTTCAACTGCGCCAAACAACGCGAACGGCCGCAAACCCAGTCGTCGCCGTCCTCCCGTTCGTGGTTTCGGGGAACGACTCCGGGCTAGCGGACCTCGGTTCGGTCCTGGCATTGGGTGTCACCCGACAGATTCAAACACTACCCGGGTTACAGACCCATAACGAAGACGCCGTGCGAACCGCACTACAACAACGATACGGAGCCGGCCCATTCGGTATTGACACCTTACTGTCGCTGGCAAACAGTCTCGACGCCACCGAAGCCGTTATCGGCCAAGCCACCGTCTCGGCCGGTAGCTTGGCTGTGCGAATCGAAGTGTACAGCCCGGAAACTGGAAGACTGCTCGGTAACGCGGATGTTGCTGGGCCGTTAGACAGCTTGCACGCGATCGTCAGCGATGCCGTCATAGGCGCATTCGCCACTCGTCTCGCCGCGACGTTCTCCGGAACGCCCGCACCTTCGCTCCCGGCGGGGTTACCAGCGATTGCCGCATACTTTCGAGGAGACCTTGCACTACGACGCGGTACGCTAGAAGACGCGGTTACACAGTTCGATCGAGTCATTAGTGCTGACCCATCCTTTGCGCCGGCATATTTGAAACGCGCGCTCGCGCTCACATACCAATCCCGCCCGACCGAGGCGGGTTCGGCCATTCGACCTGCCGTGGATCTCGCGAACCAAAACCGAGACCGGTTGGACACTGTCTCTCAACGTCTCCTTGACGCCATCTCTGTATTGGTGTACGACGGCGACATGAGACAAGCCGATCGGATGCTGCGAAACATTATCGGTGAACACCCTAACGCCGTCGATGTCCGGTTCCTCTTGGGTGCGTTGCAAGCGCGCTTCCCCGCCCTCATGGATGCCACGCTTATTGAAGCCCGCCGGACACTGAACGAAGTTTTGCTCCGCGACCCGAGCTTCGGTCTAGCATACGCTGTGCTCATTCAAATCGGCGCACTGCTGGAGGACGAAACGGGGACACGCGCCGCGATTCGCGGTTACGC
>JAZDDC010000438.1:0-5457 GCA_036679565.1 Gemmatimonadota bacterium | reverse complement strand
GTTCGTGCTCGAATCTCGTAAACTCCGTTGCGTTGCTCGTATGAGGCAAGCCTATGCCCCGACTGGCCGCTGCACATTGAACAACGGTACCGCCCGACCGCCTTACCGCCTTACCGCCCGACCGCCTTACCGCCCGACCGCCTTACCGCCTTACCGCCCGACCGCCCGACCGCCTTGCCGCCTTGCCGCCTTGCCGCCTCGCCGCCGCCGAGCCTGCCTGGTGAGGTTCTTGCATTGTTGACGCGCCGGCGGGCACTGGCTAACTAAAGGCATAGGGGTGTGGTGGGGTCGCTGGTGGCAGGCAGCTGGCAGCTAAAATTCAACAACACCAAAATGAGGTCACCAAATGGCTGCAGGTCGCTTTCAGCTCGCGCTGAGTGGCACGACCACCATGTTGCTCGATTCGCAAAACGGAAACGTGTACGTCCCGATTCAGGTCAAGGAGGACGCGCCTTTGATATGGAAGCTTCACGTCAAGGGTGATGTGCAACGCCGAGACCGGGTGGCGCGACCACTGCGAACGTTGCCAATCGACGAGACTCCGTAGGCAATCGATCAGTCCGGAACGATGATTTCCACGCGATCCCTGTTAACATTTACAAACGTGGTGTTCAGGATTTCGCGTCCGGAGTGGTCCGTGACTTGCGCATCCGTAACCGCGATGAACGTTTTTGCTTCGGTCAGATAGTCAGTGAGACGAGCGCCAGCCACGAGGTGGATGTCGCCGACAATTCGATAGTTCTCGGTCAGAATGGTGACGCGCGTCTTGTCGTCTCGCTTGGTCAACGAATTTCTCCTTGGGATGTCTAACGTCCTGAGTTACGCATACCCGCCTCGCTCGGCAAGGGGACCCCCGAGCGACCGTTAACGTCAGAGCGTCGATGGACCAGACGCTCAAAACATGCCACAGAATCTGGACAGAAATGCGCGGATTTTTTTTGGTTGCCCTCATCCTCTTCCCAGCAGCGGCTCTAGTGGCCGATGCCTATCTGGGCGGTCCACGAGTGCCCAGGGTTGTGGGAGTAGAAGCCGTCGATTCTGAGCAGCGTCAGGGCACCGCCGGGCGTGCGCTGGATGATTTACTTGAGGTTCGGGTGCTTGGTTCAGATGGCGCCGGTGTTGCCGGTGTACGCGTCGTCTGGTCCACAGGACCGCAAGGGGGTGCGTTATCGCCTGTGACGTCCACAACCGACGACCGCGGAATCGCCTCCTCTGGTTGGATGCTGGGTTCCGTGGTCGGTTCCCTGCAAGCCCGGGCTGTCGTAACCGGGATCGACGATTCCGCGGCGACCTTTACGGCCGTGGCTTCTCCAGATCGGCCCGCAAGTCTCCTACAGATTCCTTCCGCTTCGGCCGGCGCATCCAGCAGGGATTCGATTCTGCTGATCGTGGTGGATGAACATGGCAATATCGTCCCCGGTGTCTCGGTACGATGGCAAAGTGGGCGTCGAGGTGTGGTGAACTCCGCCATCACATCTGACAGTGGTACCATCCAAGTCGCATCGTCGAACCCAACAGACTCATTGATTGCATCGGTGGATACCATAGAACTTGTCATCGCTCCAATTACGAGTGCGCCAGTTCCGGTCACTTGGCTCGAACGAGTGACGGGTGTTCCCCCGGCGCGGGTTGGCCATGCCGTGGCCTACGATCCTATAAACGGCAATGCCGTTCTGTTCGGTGGAGCCGCGTCCACTCAGTTGTCGGATATGTGGCTTTGGAATTCGGATGGTTGGACCGAAGCACGACCTGCGCAAATGCCCCCGCCACGTGTGGATCATGCGTTAGCGTTTGACGGGGCCGGCATCATTCTTTTCGGTGGTAACTCGGGATTTGCCGTTCTGGACGATCTGTGGCTCTGGGACGGTGCGCGTTGGACTGAGTTGACAGTGCCGCGCGGGCCGGCTGGCCGCTCTCGTCACGCAATGGTCCGTGACGTTGCTCGAGGGTCTGTCCTCCTCTTTGGCGGAGCTGCGGGTCCATCTTTGGCGTTCGGCGATACATGGGCATGGGATGGATCGAGCTGGCGGCAGATTGCGAGCCCTCTTTCGCCGTCGCCCCGGGTTGGCCACGCCATGGCGTACGATCCTATCCGTCAACGTGTCGTGCTCTTCGGTGGTAGTTCGGTCGGTGGCGCCGGCGGCCTTCTGAACGATACGTGGGAATGGACCGGTCAGGGTTGGGCGCGAATCCCCACACCGGTCACCCCGCCGGCGCTCAATGGTCATGCGATGGCCTATGATATTGACCGGGGTCGCGTGATCCTGTTTGGTGGGATGAGTGACGGCGGTCCTGTAGGTGGGACCTGGGAATACGATGGTCGCAGTTGGACCCCACAAGCCACGGCCAGCGCCCCTGAACCACGCAGCGGATCGGCAATGTTCTTTGACCCGGTCGGCCGATTGGTGATGCTGTACGGAGGCGGCGGAGCGACCCGTTACTCGGACACGTGGGAGTACCGCATTCCTTAAGTACTGCAGCACTGAGCGCGTAGCGCTCAGTGCTGCAGTACTCAACGCTCGACCCTCAACACTCAACGCTCAACACTCAAGTATCTTTCAGATGTGGGTCGGCTCGATTGGTTTCCGAGCCAGCCCGCAAAGCTACGTCCGCCGTACCGTCGCGGGTCTTGATGGTTGCGTGTTGGCGTCGATAGTTGAGCGTTGATGCTGGGCGTTGAACGTTGATGCTGAGCGTTGATTGTTGAGCGTTGATGCTGAGCGTTGAACGTTGAACGTTGATGCTGAGCGTTGATTGTTGAGCGTTGAACGTTGAATGTTGCCTACTTGGGGGGTTTTTGAAGAATCTGTTCGCCGCGTTTGGCGTTGCTACGTTCGTGATATTGCTCTCGTTTTTCGGATGGCAATATCGGACGCAACTGCGTGACGCATACCGAGCGTTCCGTGGTGACGAACAGGTTGCGATGGTCGCGGACTCGGCGCCCGGTAATCCGTCGGAAAGCGCTCTCCGGTCCGCTCGTGAAAAGCAACGACGCATGGCCAGACCTGGTGGACCATCGATGGTTTCGTTGAATGCATCGGAAATGGCCTCACTGATTTTGGACGGGCTCGATCCGGTGGGGCGTCAGGCACTCGACTCGTTGACAGTGCAGCTATTGGACGGTCGGTTTGTCATGCGGGCTCAGCTCATCACTGATGTGTGGGGGCGGGAGCAATTGGGTTTTCTATCCGGTCTCCTCCAGCCTCGTGAACCACTTCGTGTTGCCGGTCCGGCCCAGATCGATCGCCCCGGGGTAATTGGATGGAAGCCAGATGAACTTTCGGTGCGTTCGCTTCCGTTTCCACCAGCGGCCATTCGACCAATCGTGAATACGTTGACCGGTGGCACCGACGGAACCATCCTTTTGCCGGCGCCAACACCCGTTGGTGATATACGAATCAGACCCGGTGGCGTCACGTTTTATCGACAGGAACGATAATGGCACAACGCGTTCTCGTAGTCGACGATGAAAAAGGAGTACGCCAGGCCCTTCAACAGCTTTTGGAGTTCGAAGGTATTGACGTAAAAACCGCCACGTCCGGTCATGATGCGCTCGTGTTGTACCAGGAATTCGTTCCGCACTTGGTGCTGCTCGACGTCAAGATGGCAGGCATGGATGGTCTCGATACGTTGGTGAAGATTCGCGAACTCGATCCGAACGCCCGGGTTGTCATGATTTCGGGTCATGGCACCATTCAAACGGCCGTTGAGGCCACACAACGCGGCGCGTATGACTTCCTGGAAAAGCCGCTTGACACGGATCGTATTCTCCTCACCCTTCGCAACGCCTTCGATCACCTTGCCGTTGAGTCGGAAAATGATCGGCTTCGGTCGGACATGGCCGGCCACTACGATATGGTGGGGGAATCCAAGCCAATTCAAAAGGTGATCGCGACCGTCGAGAAGGTGGCGCCGACACCGGCCCGGGTACTCATCACTGGAGAAAATGGTTGCGGGAAGGAACTGGTGGCGCGTGCGATTCATGCGGCCTCCCCTCGCGTGGCAAAACCGTTCGTCGAAGTCAATTGTGCCGCCATCCCCAGCGAGTTAATCGAAAGCGAACTCTTCGGTCACATGAAGGGATCGTTTACTGGAGCCTTCGCGGACCGGGCCGGAAAATTCGAACAGGCGGATGGCGGTACGTTGTTTCTCGATGAGGTCGGTGACATGAGCATCGCCGCGCAGGCCAAAGTTCTACGCGCGCTTCAAGAAGGAGTTGTGTCGCGAATCGGGGCGACAAAACCTGTCACGGTGGATGTCCGTATCATTGCCGCTACGAACAAGTTGCTTGAAACGGAGATCGCCGAAGGCAGATTCCGAGAAGATCTGTTCTATCGGTTGAACGTGGTCCCCATCGAGGTGCCACCCCTCCGCGAGCGCATGACTGACGTACCGTTACTCGTCCAGCGATTTGTGTCCGATCTCACACGACAGTCAGGGTTGCCTGCTAAGTCCTTTCCGGAGGAGGCGATGACGGCGCTGCAAAAGCGGGACTGGCCGGGGAATATCCGTGAATTGCGTAACGCCGTTGAACGATTGCTTATTCTAGCTCCCGGATCGGAGGTGACGGCACGTGATGTTGATCTACTCACCAGTGGACATTCCGAGTCGGTGGTAGGCGATTTGATACAGTGCGGTACCTTTGAGGAGTTTAAGGCAGAAGCGGAGCGTGCGTTTCTCGTTCACAAGTTGAATGAGAACGACTGGAATGTGAGTGAAACGGCCCGGACATTGGCGATGCCGCGCAGTAACCTCTACAAGAAAATCGATAAGTACGGTCTCGAACGGCGTTGATTCCTGTAGGTTTTTGAGCCGTTCCGCGTTTTCTCAATCACGTCATGTGTGCGACGGCAGGTAGTTTTATCGGTGCGCCCAGCCTCGCCGTACTGCGGATCACCCGCGCGTGGCGGTTGTGTGCGTCGTCACCGGTTCGGGTGGTCATTCCAGTCGGAAGCGTTTGATGAGATCGCCGGCACGCGCTACGCTTTGCATAAAACGATAATCTACGAGCGCACAACGGTTGCGCGTGTTGCGGGGGCTGAGTAACATCAAAAAATCCTAACGGTTATAAAGTCTGGGCTTGCTTACCTTTGCAGCGGTACCGGTCGGACTCGAAGCAAAATTCGAGTCAAACATGGATGACTTTGCGAATTTGAGCGGTCATCGGGTGTTTGTGCTTTCCCCGCATCACGAATGTCGAGTTACCAAACTTTTTCAAACCGGGCTTGTGGTGTATGATCGATAGCGTGGATCGTCTTTTGCTCTGGTTTGTGGAAAGTGGTTGGAATCACGCGGCCAAATCTCCCGTGGCCGAGCAGGACACGTGAGTTTTCGGGTACTAACAACGAAGTGCGGCGCGAGGCCGATACGTTATGCAACCTGCACCGTCGAAGAGTAATGAACGTGTTCGAGCGGGTGGGACCGGGACAGCGCGGAAGAGGAAAGCCGAAGACGGCT
>JAZDDC010000437.1:0-18303 GCA_036679565.1 Gemmatimonadota bacterium | reverse complement strand
CGTTCCGCGGTCGGACGCAAATGCGTGTGCGAGACGACGGGACCTTTTATGACAACCGCGGACGCCAGCACGGCCGGCGCGTTGAGATTTCGAATCGGGGGCGCGGCCTCGAAGCGCACGCCAACCTCACCATCCGAATCCCTACCGGTCGGTCGGTAAGTGTTTACCTGGGTGTCGGAGAGGTCACGGTATCAAACGTCGAGGGAGACCTCCGAATTGATGTCGGTGCGGCACGTGTGGAATCCGAACGGACACGCGGACGGTTGAGCATCGATACCGGTTCCGGATCCGTCGATGTCAGGGACGCCGAGGGCAACGTGACGGTCGATACAGGCTCAGGTTCGGTGACCATCAATGATGTCTCCGGCAACAATCTCCACGTTGACACGGGATCAGGATCCGTGACTGGATCGAACATCACTGTGGGTGACCTAAACGTGGATACTGGTTCGGGCAGAATAACCCTCTCGTCGGTACGGACCACGGACGCCATCCTCGATACGGGCTCGGGATCGGTGCAGCTGGACCTTTTGGAAGACGTGGATAATCTAGAAATAGACACGGGTTCCGGTAACGTCACCGTCATGCACACGAGTGACTTCGGTGCGCAGCTCGAACTCGAGTCGAGCAGCGGTGGCATTGAGTTCGACGCACCGGTGACCGTCCGCCGCTTCTCCCGCAGCACGTTGACGGGAACAATCGGAGACGGACGTGGCCGGGTTCATGTCGATACCGGATCAGGAAGTATTCGGTTCCGGCTACGAGGCTAGAAAACACAAATCCGCTCCAACCTTCAACGCCTCACACAGGTGACGTTGAGGGTTGGACGTTTTTGAGCCTACTCCAACGACGGGCAACTACGATGCCATAATTGGCAAGGAAGCCCAACGTTCCGGCATGGAATCCCACAACACTCTGGTTGCCGGTGATATAGAGTAAAAGCGTCAGGACGAGCCCAGCCACGATACCCGGAAGAATATCGCCAACGGTGTACGCGCGTTCGTGCGTACGGTCATGTAGCGAGCCAAATACGAACGCTGGCGACAGCTGCATGAGAATCTCGAACTTAACGATAAGTAGTCCCCACAGGGTCATCCTCGGGCGCATGGCCAAGCCGATCGCGACAATCATGATGATGACACCAGCAATAGCAAGTGTTCTGACCAGTTTGTCCGCTTGCTCGTGGGTGAGGTTGCGTCGTCGTGCAACGACATCCTTGGTGACAATCGACGACAGCGACAATAGGCAGGAATCGGCGGTGGACATCGTGGCTGCTACAATAGCAATCATCACAACCAACGCAGGATAGTACAGTGCCACGTTACTCTCTACGATGTACCGTAACACACGAAATGTGACTCGATCGGCCGTGGCAGGATCGATTTGCGGGAACACGGCGACACCGGTGGCGCCAATAAAAACCGCAGCCGTCGATACAACTAACGGAACGACAGCTAAGGTGCCCAGTGTTGACCGCAACGCAGGAAGGTTGCGCGCTGAATAGATTCGTTGGATGGCCTGTGGGTACAACGGCGCGCCAAAGCCCAAGAGCATCACGTTGCTGAGCCACGCGAAGCACATGCGCCAATTGGGATTCGCTACGAATTCAGGGTGCAAAAGATTGACGGTCCGCACCACCGCATCGGGTCGTCCGACCTCTCGCCAAATGAGCACCACAATGAGAACCAGGCCCAGGATCATCAGGAGACCCTGAACCGTGTCAGTCCATGCAACCGCGCGCATGCCCCCCATCGTGGTGTATGCCGTAATGACCACCCCGCCGATAACGACGGCTATCCAATAAGGGGTTTCTCCGCCACTGAGCGCGTCAAATGCCACCCCCAGCGCCATTAACTGCGCGAGAAGAAAATTGGTCAACGCCGCGACGAAAACAGCAACCGACAGGTAGTTTAGCACACCGTTGCCAAATCGGTGCGCCAAGAAATCCGTAGGCGTGATAAAGTGCTCGGCGCGCGACAACCGGTAGAGTGACGGGGCAAACAACATGAAGCCCGCAATAAGTGCGACACCAAACGTGACACTCATGATGAGCGCCAACCCATCACGCACCGTTTGGCCCGGGATACCGGAGAATGCGTTACCGCTGTATTGCGTCGCAAACCAGCTCAACACCAAAAGCCCGAAACCCAGCGACCGGTTCGCCAGCACGAGTTCGGTGAGGGTTGTCTGCTTCCGATGTTTCCGGGCGGCCGCGCCGATGACGAGCAACAGCACTGCGAAAAGCAGACTTCCGAAAACAAGATCGACCGGCAGGTCAATCAAGGGTTTCATCCCTCCACAAACGGATTATGCCCCAGGTGACCACCCCGGCAAGCACGACGGTGCATCCCATGCTCCACCAGAGCCACAGCGGAATACCCGCTACCATCCGCACCGCCCGACCGGCAAACGCAAAGGGAACGGTGGCGAAAGTGAGGATCGCAACCGTCGCGATGAACACGCGATGATGTATCGGTTGATCGGACATGGGCATGGGTGTGTGTTGACGTGCGTCCAAGCTAACAGTATCCCGCCGGACACTGCCAGCCGGTGCTTCTCTCGCTTGCTTGCCGTCGCCGTTGCTCCGCCACGTCGCGCTCGTTCCCTTCCATCTGATACGCAAACATGCCAGCTTAAAACGCCCCGAATCAAGAGGACCGGAGATGTTCAGAGCCAAGTCGCAACAGGCATACCTCGCAACGTCGTCACTCGTATTGCTAATGGCGTGCATAGCGGTTGAGCCCGGGCGCGACTCCAGTGGGAGTCAGGGAGCAGTAACGGCAGGACATCCTCTAGCTGCACAGGCGGGGCTCGACGTGCTCCAGTCCGGTGGCAACGCCATGGATGCGGCGGTGACGATGGCCGCGATGTTGGCGGTAGCTCGGCCCCACATGAATGGACTCGGGGGCGACATGTTCTTGTTGTACTACGACGCCGCGTCGGATTCGATGTACGCGCTGAACGGTTCTGGACGTTCCGGTTCCGCGGCAACTCTCGCGGACCTCAAGGCGATGGACCTCACGGAAATGCCGGAGACTGGCGCAAAAAGCGTATCGGTTCCCGGAGCCGTGGGTGGTTGGGCAAGCGCCCTCGAACGCTTTGGAACACGCTCATGGGATGACGCCCTGGCACCCGCTACCGAACTTGCCGCGACAGGGTTACCGGTTTCGGAACGGCTTGCACTCGATATAGCAGGTCAACAGGAGAAACTGTCAGCCGAACCGGAAGCCGCAAGCATTTTCCTGCCGGGTGGGGAACCGCCGGTGGCTGGGTCTACACTCGAGATGCTCGACCTGGCCCGAACGTTCGAGCGGCTGCGCGAAAACGGTCCAACCGAGATGTACACCGGAGAAACGGGACGTCGTATCGCCGAGTATGTGGGCGCACGGCAGGGGCTTTTGGTTGCCGCAGACCTTGCAGCATACGAACCGGTATGGACCGAGTCGATCAGCGTACCGTACCATGATTTAGAGGTCGTTGCGTTTCCGCCCAACACACAAGGCGTGGCGCTCCTTTCTGAGTTAACGATGATGAGTCACTTTGACGTCACCGCACTGGGACACAATAGCGCGGATTATCTGCACACCATCACCGAAGTGATTCGACTGGCATTCGCGGACCGCGATACCAGTGTTGCCGATCCGGACTATATGCGCGTGACGGTCACAGACCTCCTGGAGGCCAACCGGCTACAAACTTTGGCGGCGGGAATTGAACCAACGGGGGTCGCACCAACAGCACTGGTGGCCATGGACAACGACCACCCCAACACCGTTTATATCACCGCGGCGGATCAACACGGCAATGTCGTCTCGATGATTCAAAGTCTATTCCATGCATTTGGGTCTGGACTGGTCGTGCCGGGAACCGGCGTCGTTTTACACAACCGTGGTTCTTTGTTCCGGCTCGATCCAGCACACGTGAACGTCTTTGGACCGGCACGAAGACCATACCATACATTGAGCCCTGCAATGGTCATGCGGGATGGCAAGCCGTGGTTAGCGTTTGGTACCCCCGGGGGAGACGGCCAGACACAAACGCTGCTACAGGTACTCAATAATATCCGATTCTTCGCCATGACACCGCAGCAAGCGATCGATGCGCCACGCATCAGGCGGCTGCCAAACGGTTCGCTCGCCATAGAGGATGGCATCCCGGCGGACATCATTGAGCAACTGGGTGTACGCGGTTACACCGTGCTGACGCGATCCGGACTGACCGCCGAATTCGGCGGTGCGCAAGCAATTCTCATCGACTCTGAACGTATGTTTCGGACCGGAGCTGACAGGCGGCGTGAGGCGTGGTCCCTAGCGTATTAGCACAACACGCAAGGTTACCCCGGCGACACGGTTACGCTCGTAGTTTTCGTTTAAGACATGCGAAAGGGTACAATGCCACAAATTAGTCTCGGCGTGGTTGCAAACACTTGGCACACTGACATTCCTGTCATGTTAGACCGGCTCGTGCATACGGCGCGGACCCATGGCGTGACGTTGCGCCCAGAACCCGCACTCAAACCCATTTGGCCTTCGAACGAGCCATGTCACCTGCTAACGGACGCGGATTCACTCGACGGGCTGTTAACACTCGGCGGCGACGGCACACTCCTGCGAGGAGCGGGATTACTGGGACCAAAAGGACCACCCATCCTCGGTGTCAACTTGGGGCGGGTTGGCTTTCTGACCACTGCGTCCGTACACGGCTTCGACGCCGCAATTGAAGCATTCGTCACAGGTAATTACGAAGTTGACGAACGATCCACCTTGGTGGCAGAAATGACACCCCGTAACGACCGCGAACCTCGAACCGCCCTCAACGATGTCGTCGTGCATCACGCCGGTGTAGCCCGGGTCGTGCAGGTGCGTGTTTGGGTGGATGAACAGGAAGTCGGTCAATACAGCGCTGATGGTATCATCGTGGCGTCGCCCACGGGATCCACCGCGTATTCTATGAGTGCGGGCGGTCCAATCGTCACGCCAGACGTGGATGTCATGATCGTCACGGCAATCAGCCCACATACACTGGCCGTGCGGCCGCTCGTGGTAGCTGGCCACTCCACCATCCGTATCGAACCGCTGTTGCGTCGTCCTTCCGAGGTGCAAGTTGCCTACGATGGCGAAGAGGGCGCCGTATTGACACCGGGAGATTCGATCGTCGTACGACGTGGAGAGCGCACGATACGTCTTGTGCGTCTAGGACAGGAAGGGTTCTTCAGTCGAGTACGACAAAAACTGCATTGGGGAGATCTGTCGGATCGGGAGGAGGCCGTATCGATGGGCAGCGACACCTGAATCGACCCGCACTGACCAGGGCTGACGGCGACGTTGACCGTGGGCCACCGGATAGACGATTGCGGTGAAGGTCCTCAACAACAGCGCCACGGAATCCGCGGAAACAAACTCCGAAAGATTCCGTGGCGCTGTCGTTGATTAGTCAGTCTCAGTTGTCCGTGGTATTTCCGAAACGTTGTGCAATGCGTTGCAACTCGGCCTGTATGTCGTCTTCCGCCATCCATCGACCTCGAATCATTACACCGGCACGGTCGGCGACGTTTGCGATGTCTCGGAGAGGATTAGAATTTAAAAGAATGATGTCAGCCCGCTTGCCCACCGCGATCGTGCCAAGTGCGTCTTGGCGTTGGAAGTACTCACCAACGTTTCGAGTTCCTGATACCAAGATTTCATATGGCGACATGCCGACATCGGCCATCGCTTGCATCTCGCGGTGAAGTGAAAAACCGGGCACACTGAATATCTGTGGAGAATCGGTTCCCATGAGAATCGTGACACCGCCGTCGCTCAGCGCTTTGAGTACGGTGTTCCGGTTTTGCGCAAAACGTTCCGCGGCAGCCATGTTGGATGGTTGCCGACTCTGCAATGCCTGAATCCAGCTGTTCGTCGTGGGTACGCCGGGTGTATCTGCGCGGGGCCAATACTTGAGTTCGGGCAACGCGCTCATTTCGTCGACGTCGCCGAGCCCAATCACACCGACTTCCCATAACACCATGGTCGGAACCACCGCGGCATCCGCATCGCGAAGAACACGCACCACGTTGGCGAGCTTTTCCTGATCGATTGGACCGTTTACCGCGCCGATATACTCGAGAATCCCGTCGAGATGATCGAACGTCTCTTGACCCATTTCTATTGCATGCATCAAACCCACACTCGCCGGAACGTGACCGCCAAAACGTATTCCGACCTCCGATGCCGCATTTGCCATCGAATCATATTGTTCGATGGTGAGACCCGGGTGCACTTTCAACAGATCCCACCCGTCCTCTTTTTGTTGGCGAACCCGCGCCGCCGCTTGAGAGCCAGAGGAAACGGTACGGTTGTTAAAACTTGGACCCGCAAGGTAAAGGCTTGGCGCGAACAACCTGCCGGAGTTCGTGCGTTCCCGCAGCGCCAATTGCCGGGGTAAACCCAACATGCCACGCACGGTTGTGACACCGTTGGCCGCGTACAAAAACATCATATCATCTTCAGCTTGCGAACTTGCCCGACTACTCACCGTATGGCCATGCATCTCCACCAGACCGGGCATAACGTACTTGCCCATAGCATCGATACGGCGGGCCCCCGCAGGAATATCGATCGTACCGGATGGGCCTAACCCAACAATGCGGAAACCGCGAACCAAGACTGTCTGTCCACTGAGTACCACGTCCGAAGTCATCGTGACCACGTTCGCGTTTTCAAAAGCAGTTACTCCGGGGACCTGCGCCACCACAGCGGCCGGCCACGTCCCACACAGGGCAGCGACACCAATCAATCCAATACTCTTACTACTTCTTACTACGGTTTTCATTCCGTTGCCTCCGGTTGGTCCGCGAAGAAAGCAGAACACTAACACCTCTTTGCGTTGGGTGTTGGGATTTCAGCCGTCGATGACTACGGCGGGAGCACGGCCGAGTGCCTGCCGAAAACGAAGGACCGTCCACGCAATGGCAAGCACCCCTGCAACGATCAGGGCCCATCCGGCCAATGGGTTCATACGATAGATGGCTGCCAACCCGGTACCCGACACGGTGAATAAGATCGCCCCAGGCAAGATGCCAACAGCCGTGGTCCACAGGAACGTAGGTCGTCCGAGTGTTGTGAGGCCAGACGTCCAATTGATTGCGGTGAAGGCGACCGAGGGGATCAAACGTAGGACAAGCAACACCGGCCACCCCGCCGACTGTACAAGGGCGTCGGCACGGCTGAGCGTTTCAGGATTGATGAATCGTTGCGCGAAGGGTCGGCCGAAACGCCGCGCGAGTTCGAAACTGATAACGGCACCCACGATAGCACCGGACCACGACATGAATGTGCCCAAGACCGGTCCGAACAACATGCCATTCAGCATGGCGGGAATTTCCGCCGGGATTGGCAATATTGCGACGACCATCATCAACATCGGCGCGAAAACAAAGGCCCACCCACCCAGGCCCCTTGCGAATCGCTCCAACGCACCCTCGGCTGTTTCCGATTGGAACACAACAGATTCTCTCAAATCGACCGCGAACACCGGTTCGACAACCAACGCCAACAGCACAACTGCGATGACGCATGTGGCGCTGGCGATTTTACGATTGCGTATACGAACCAGGGCGACCTCCGTCTCGGTGGGACAGAAACGTACCACCGTACGTGAGGCCGTGGGAGCGGTTTCACAGTGCAGCCGATTAACAATTTACGATCAACGATCGTTGACTGATCGTCAATCGCAGATCATCAATCGGTCAGCTCCTCCGCCCGCGAATCGCACTCATGACCCGACCGTATTCGTGATCTGACGAGATCGTCTCGGCAGCGGCCTCCAATTGGCTTCTCAGTGTAGTATCGGAACGGTACTTGTCGGCAATCGCCTTGAGAACGGTTGCCTTCGCAAAGTCGCCGCCAATCGCGGAAGCGGACCTTATGGCATCTGACACCACGTCATTTGAAATGTCATCCCGATTTACCAACGTGGTTAGAACACGTTGCCGTTCAAAGTCAGATCCTATACCATCCACAGATTCGAAGAACAATCGTCGAAGCGACTCTTCCACGACAAATTTGCCAGCCACGTTCATGAGCAAACGAGCCGATTCAAAATCCGATTGGATGCTCCTGCCGGACATGAGCAGCAACCGAAGGTTCTCGGTGCTAAGATTCTCGGCCTCCAGCAGTGACGCCAACACTCGTTGTAGTTCAAAGTCGGATGCGATACTGCGTGTAGCACTGAGGTACGAATCCCGGGCGGTTGGGTCATCGAGATATCGTGTACCAATCGCGGTCAGCAAGCGCGCCAGCTCAAAATCCGATCCGATGTCATGAGCCGATTCGAGCAACATTTGGACGACGTCGGTTTGTAATCCTTCTTGCTCCAACAACGCCCGTAACACACGTGCTTTTTCGAAATCCGACCCGATCGTGTTGGATGCCTGAATGTATGTTCGGCGAAGATTCTCATCTCGCAAGTCGTCGCCATGGATGGCACGAAGGAGCCGCGCCATCTCAAAATCCGAAGTAACAGTTCTCATTGCGCGCCGTAGAATTGCTGCAACTTGATCGGGATCGATTTCACGGGTCTCGATGGCGGCAACATAGAAACGACGAGCGAGGTATTCCCCATGGGATTGCTCGGCTTGGGCAAGCAACCCGGGTACGCCGCCATTCGTTAGGATGAAACGAACTCGACCATCAATGTCGAAAGAACTATGACGAAAGAAGTCCTGCAACGCGCGTGGTAACCACTCCTCAGCTTCAGACCCATACGTACTCTCGCTCCCGTTGACAAACCAACGGCGTTGTAGACCGCGACCATCCGCCCGAAGTTCTACACGTCGTGAGTCTCCGTCCATATCGATCTCGATCGAGAAATGACCATCTCGCGACACGGATCGGATACCGGTGTAATCGGGAGTGAATTGCACCTCGCCTCGAATACGAACCTCGCCTTCACAATCACCGTCCCAGAAACGAGACGTTCGCCTGTCATTGCTTGAGTTCTCATTGATGCCCCTTGATTCACTGTCGCGATCCGCCTCGTAGCACCCGGGCGCGGAAGCCCACTGCAGTTTTTGAGATTCGCCTGCGAGCACCGGTCTCGACATTGGTGTTGGCGTCGGCTCATCTACCGGCACCGATTGACTGATCACAGATGTCCCGTTGGCGACATTTGCTACATCGGGAGCAACAACCCCATCCACGGCCACAGCCTCCTGCGGCATCTGTGCCGTGATTGTTGTCATGCTTGCAAGTGGAACGAAGAACATGAAGGCGATCGTGAACGCGATAACCGTTCCGCCGCGCGACAGTGGCCCTCGGTGCCGTCCGTCTTCCAGGATAGCAAGGAGTCTACCGGAAAGTTGTGAGCGCTGCGCCATAGCAACACTGGAGAAACTTGCCGCCGAAAAACTCTTTACCGAACGCGCAATTTCCAACAAATGACCGGCATACTCCGAAGGTTTTGTTCCGGCGCGCAACACCTCGTCGTCACACGCCCGTTCACGCTCTACGCGCATTTGGCGGGCTGCCAACCACATGAACGGATTGAACCAAAACACCGCACAGGCGTAACGACCAATGATCTGGGTCAAAAAATCCAATCGCTTGACGTGCGCCAACTCGTGAACCAAGACGTCGCGCCGGCGTTCGAGCGACCAACCATCGGAAACTGCCGGTAACAGTACAATAGGATTAAACACGCCCCACGTTGCCGGCGTCGTAGCTGCCTCGTTGCGTAATAATACGACAGGCCTGCGAATACCCAACCGACGACGCAACCGATCGCTCATCCGGACCCACTCCGACTCAAGAACCGGCAACGCCCTGTTTGCGATGAACGAAGTCCTCATCAAACCTGTTAACAACATCCCAAGAACGAGCAACGCTCCCAATCCCCACACGATGGCAATCGGCACGGCGAAAACTCCTAGAGTCGATGCCGTTTCGATGGCGGCTACGCGGGGCGCAATCACCGGCGAAAGAACACTCCGAGTCGCGGGCGAAACAGCGGTCGCGGACACATCGGGAGACAAACCAGTGCCTGCCGGTAACACATTCACGGCTTGGACGACGGACCCGTCAGCAGTACTCGTTTGCGCGGGTGCCACCACCGCCGACGAACCCTCAACCTCAATGGCCGGGAAGATTCCCAACTCCCAGTTAGGCAAGAGCGCCGAAAACAGCGGCAGCGCCAGGATGCTGCCGAGTGCCAAGGCCCAGACGGCATGGCGCGCTGCCGCAGATGCCGAGCGCATCGCCGTCGTCACCAGGCCAGCGATTGCGAGCACGACTAGGCCCTTAAGCGTCGCCTCGACCAACACTGAGACCCACTGTGACGCGAATCGGCCGAAATCAACCAGCCCAACGAGAGAAGAAATCGAGTCCATATCCTTATCGCCCTTCCTTTTTGACTTGGTCGATCAACTCACCCAGTCGATCCAACTCGTCGTCAGACATGGTAGGTGTCGACATGTCCAACAGTGCCGCCACCGCCTGTTCGGTCGAACCATCAAAAAATGTAGAAAGCATTCGTTGAAGTGCCGATCTGCGTGCACGTTCTTTTGATACGGTGGGGTGGAAGACATAACGAGGCCCGTCCTGCAGATGTTGCAGGTGCCCCTTCTCTTCCAAGATCCGTAGAGTGGCGCGCACCGCCGAATAACTCGGCGGATCCGGTAGTGCTGCCAGTACTTCTGCCGTGGTGGCGTTCTTTCGTTCGTACACGACATCCATGATCTGCCGCTCGCGCCGACTCAACTTTGGTACGTTACTTTTTGCCACCTTGCCTCCATTGGCATGCTAAAATATCAGCACTATGCTGAAATTACAGCACTCGCCAGCGAAGTCAATAGTGGGAGTGTGCGAGGAGGTTCCGGCAGGTCGGCGGGTTTCCTGTGATCCGATAGGACGATGAGCAACGACTAAAAATCGCGAATGTCGATGTGGCCCTTCGTGGTGTCCGCGATCATCGGTAGCAACACATCGAGGTCTTCCATCACGGGTCGTTGGTTTTCGACCGCAGCCCAATGATTTCCATCAAACGCAATGCGTTTCGCGTGGGCGCAATGCCGGAACGAAGCGTGTAGTCAAAAGTCATCACCGTCTCACCTCCCTCTTGCCCAACAGTCTCTGTGAAATGCACACTGTGCGCGACGGACTCGAGATCGGATTCGTCAATTAGACTGAGGTCGTGCGACGTAATCGCGCCAATGGCGTGCAGGCTAAGCAGTTCACGCATCACTCCCTGCACCGCAATCTTTCGCTCCGCGGAGTTGGTTCCCTGAAGAATTTCATCCAATAGGTACAAGACCTGAGGTGCATCTACCCGCGCGCTGCGAGCCGCATCGATGACAAGTTTGAGACGTCGGAGGGCCGCCAGATAATACGACTCCCCCATTGCAAGCGAGTCACTCACACGCATGTTTGTCTGGAGTTGCACAACGGGGAGGGTAAACTCCTCGCAACAGACTGGCGCCCCGGCATTGGCGAGTACCACGTTGCACCCTACCGCCCGCAATAATGTGCTCTTCCCTGACATGTTGGACCCCGTAACGAAAACGAACGTCCCTTTGGGGCCGATCGTGACATCATTGGACACGCGCGAATGGGACGCGAGTAGAGGATGACCCAAACGTTTTGCAACGAGTTTTGCCGCTACATCGTCAGTGACAATGGGGAGACACCAAGATGGATTGTCATCGCCTAGACTTCCAAACGTACTGAGTACTTCCGCCTCGGCGGCAACATCAAACCACGTGTTGGCGTATGTATGCCATTTGCCACGCCATCGTTCCAAACCGCGCAGTACAAAGACATCCCACATCATTACGCCCTGTAATACTGGGCCTACAACCGAGTGGCGTACTTCCGAAAGTGACGTTGATCGGCGAAACTGAGCGATGACGTCTGGGGCCGACCAATTCTCGCCGCGCACCAAAGACTGGAGTTCAATTAACTGAGGGGCTGTGAAACGAGCCTCCGAAAAAAGGCGGAGTATGCTTTCGTAGGCCACAAACGACCCCTCGCCCGAACTTACACGCTCAAAGATCGAGTGGACCTCGGTCATGATCGACCGGCTGACAACGAAATTGAGAATCACGGGTGCGAGCCACAGCGCGTATGGAATCACCCCGCTCAGATGGGCGGCTATCAAAAACACCGTGAGACCGGTCGATACAATGCTGTACCACAACAACCACCCGCGTGGTTCCAACCACGAGGGCTCGTCTAGCCACTTGCGTAGATTGGATAGCGATCGGGCCGTTGGCTTTACGTACAACCGCGCGGCGACCTCGATCTCTTCACGCAACACGCGATGGGCGACCAAGTCGGCAACCGATGTTTGCCGCCGGCAAATCGTTTCACGGTTGGCTTCTTGCAACAACCAGGATTGCAGGGTTGCCCGACCGGCCGGTGTCCGTACTGTACTCAACAGATGAGTCAGCGACGCGGGGCCAATTACATCGAGGTCGTGCGCATACGCATGATCGTCGGGTGCCGTGTACGCAATGTGTTCAACGTTGTCCCAATCACGCTCTATACGATGAAGCGCCTCGCGATGCGCGGTGCTTCCTTCCTCGTAGCGGGTTCGACGTTTCCGAATAAGTTGGTGGACAACGATGGCAGCAAAGAAACCAAAGAATGGAAGTGCGGCAAACCACACACCTTCCCGCGGGACGAACCCGGCCTCGGCCAACGCAAGAATCCCCACAAATCCCAGAAACAAGCCGACGCGGAGATTAGCCAGCCACGCTGACCTTGTCGTTTCCCGCTTCGCACTCGCGTCCAAGCTGTGTGATCTCCGGGTATGCCATTCCGCGGCGGTCTCGGCAACGGACTGCGGTTGTTTACCGGACGCACTTGTCATTGGGCTCGGGGCTGATGCACCTACGAGCCCGACTCGTCGTTAGACGGAAGCGGAGCAATCTCGACGCGGGCATCGTTAAAACACGCTGCCCCACCAACGGTGTTCACGTGATCGGGACACAGCGCGGTCGATGTCCATCCGTTACCCGACGATTTTCGCCACGCACCTTTCGGCATCATGACCACCCCGGGGCGCACACGGTCACTAACCTTCACCGTACAACGGACTTCGCCAAGTTCGTTGAATACACGCACCATCTGCCCAGATGTAAGTTCACGTTCCACCGCGTCATCCGGATGAACCGTGACGGAGAGCGTCTCAAGGTTGAACTCCCCGAACATGCTGGTGACCAACTTCGAAGAGGATGGTGTGATCAACGCGAGCGGGAACCGCGATTCGGACGGGAGAAAGACGTATGGGTCTGCACCGAGTTCGGCTGGCGCGAATTGAATTTTGTTGTCAGGCGTATTGGGAAAAACGGTTTCAAACTGGACCGGTGTCTTTCCAGGAAAGTCGTGGTACACCATCTCACCGTCGGACAATGCTTCTACATTCGCCGGTTCTTTGCCGAGCCTGATCTGGGATGCAACCCGAGTGAAATGCTCATCCGTAGACCACGTAAACGCTTCGTCAGAAAACCCCATGGCCCGCCCAAGTTCCGCGAAGACCTCGCCGTTTGGTCGAGCATCTCCGACAGCTTCGATGGCGGGCTGTACGCCACCAACCACGTAGCTACCATACCCAACATTGATGTCCTCGTGCTCGAGGAACGTCGTGGCCGGCAAGACGATGTCCGCAAGCACCGCAGTGTCCGTCATCACCTGATCGAATACGACCGTGAAGATATCATCACGCGCGAGGCCACGAACAACGGCGGTTTGATCTGGGACGGTTGCAACCGGATTCGCATTGTATACGAACAAGCCCTTTAGTGGCGGGTCCGTTGTGTCGTCCAGGGCTCTACCCAGCTGGCTCATATTGATTGAACGCGTCTGCCAATCGATGCCACCCAACACATCATCAACGTTCGCGCGCGTCACGCTGCTATTGCTCATGGTATAGCCGCCGCCACGTTTGCCAAACTTTCCGAGAATCGCTGGCAACGCCAACACCGCGGCGATAGCTTGCGCGCCGTTGCGGTTCCGCTCCAGGCCCCAACCACAACGGATCACGGCAGTGGAGGCACCCGCGTACCGTTCACCCAGTTCGATGATGTCTTCGCGAGGAACGCCGCATACCTCTACCGCGCGGCGTAACGGCCAATCTTGGGCTCGTTCTAGCAACACATCGACGTTGACCGAGTGTTGTTCGAGAAACCGCGTGTTGATCATCCCCTCAGAATCCCACCAATGCACGAGCGCCAGCGCCAACGCCAAATCTGTACCCGGATTTACCGGGACATGTAAATCGACTTCCGAACGGGAGAAGTTCCGCCGAGGATCGACAACCGCGACGAACGCGCCGTTTTTCTTTGCCGCCTTGATGAACGGAACCAAGTGGATGTTCGAGGCTTTCGGATTGGCACCCCAGACCACAATACACCGTGCGTGTACATAGTCTTCAAACGCCACGCCTGCCATCTTGCCGTACATCCCCTTCGCCGCCAAACCCGACGGTACCGCACAAATGGTCTTGTCCAAGCGGGAAGATCCCAAACGGGCGAAATAGAGCCGGTCCAAAAAACCGTCAGTCAATACCCCATTGGACCCTCCGTAGTGAAACGGAAGAATAGCCTCGCCACCGAATTCCTCGATAATGCCTTTGTACCGTTGCGTGATCTCCTCGATGGCGTCAGACCATGAGATGGGCTCAAACGTCGCGCTACCCTTTGGACCTGTTCTTCTAAGCGGGGTGGTAAGTCTGTCTTCGTGGTAGATGCGACGCGCCATATGCCCGACTTTCGAACATATGAAGCCGTCGGTTATCCCGTTGTTCTCCACGCCGCCGACCGTCACGACCTTCCCAGCCTCGACGGTAACGGTTAACGCGCATGTATCAGGGCAGTCCAACGGACAGGTTGTGCGATGCGCTACGGTCACGACGGTATTCTCGCTTTTCAGGTGGATAACAAGTACAACGCCGGGTGCTCATCCTCACGGTGCAACGGTCATGCCGTGCCACAGTAATCTATTGCAGTTTCCGCCAATATGCCTGCAACGGTAAACACTGAGTCTATGTCCACCCATTCCTCAGAGGCGTGCGCGCCTCCGCCACTCGGCCCAAACACCACGGTTTCGACTCCCGCGGCGGAGAGCAATGCCGCATCCATCCAGGGTGCATCGCCGATATGAACCGCCACCTCGCCTAGGTGCCGTTCGGTCGCTACGTCCAACGCTCGAACGATGGCCGCTCCAGGCGGCACCTCAAACGGTTCGCGCACGAAGAACGTTTCCAGCGACACATCGAAATCTGTATCTTCCGCCCTGGCCCGATCGACAACCTCGCGCAGTTGCCGTTCAACATCCTCGACTGTTTCGCCGGGAATCGTCCGACGCTCAATCTGCAGAACACACGAGTCGGCGTAGGTGCTGATTCCCGTTCCGCCGGAGATCAGCGGCGCATGAATCGAGGGCGGTCCAACCAAAGGGTGGGGCTCCGACTCCCGCAATTGCCGTTCGAGGACCGCCAGTTCCTGTAGAACCCGACCCATGCGGAGGTTGGCATCGATGCCCTCTTCGAAACGGCTGCCATGCGCCGCCCGACCGGTGATGTGGAGTCGGACCCACACGTACCCTTTGTGCGCCAAACAGGTCTGCAGATGTGTGGGCTCGGTGACGATCGCTGCGTCCACGCGGATCACCTCGACCAAACCGGCCGTCCCGACGCTTCCGTACTCTTCGTCGGCGACACCGGCTACGATAACATCTCCCAAAAGAACAACACCGGCATCCCTGAGAGCTTTTACCGCGCCGATACAGGCAGCCATTGCACCCTTCATGTCATAGGAACCCCGCCCGTACATCTTTCCATCGCGTACGGTCGCGCCAAATGGATCCGCCATGCCGTCCGTCGCAACGGTGTCAATGTGGGCGTTGAGCATTAACGACTTTCCGCCACCAACCCCCGCGACGGTGCCGACGATGGAAGGTCGATGCGGTGCGAATTCGAAAATCCGGGTGGGAATACCGAGACCATTGAGAACGTCATCGAGATACGTCACGACGTCCGCCTCGCCGGGTGCCGATGCATCGAGATGTGGGTTCACCGAGTTGATTTGAACAAGATGCCGCAAAACATCCGCAATGAATGCGTCGTCGGGGGTTACCCCCACATCACCACCATCAACCGGTTGACCTCTCCAACCAACGGGCTCGTGCGGTCGTCACGACACCGCCACGGCCGCGTGCACACGAGTCAGCCACCCGTGCTTGTCCTCGGCATCACCCCGAACCGTCTGCAGGTATCGTGTCTGCACCTTTTTGGTGATCGGCCCAGCGGTACCGTTCCCAACTTCGATGCGATCGACGCTCCGTATGGGTGTCACCTCAGTCGCCGTTCCTGCAAAAAAGGCTTCATCTGCGGTGTAGAGCATTTCCCTGGGGATGATTTGTTCCTTGAGGGGGATGCCAAGGTCATGGGCGATGTGAATCACCGAATCTCGGGTTATGCCGTTCAGCAAGGTGCCATCCGTTTGCGGGGTCAACAATACTCCGTCTCGCACTAAGAAGAGGTTTTGACCACTACCTTCACTCACGACGCCACCGGGCCCCAACGCAATCGCCTCAGCGTATCCGTTGGTGACCGCTTCCATCTTGATCAGTTGCGCGTTGGTGTAGTGACCGCCGGCTTTGGCATTTGTGGGGAAAGTATTCGGTTCCGGTCGTTGCCAACTTGACACGCAGACGTCCACGCCCTTGTCCAATGCGTCCGCTCCCAAGTAGGTACCCCATGGCCAGGCGGCAATGAAGACCTCAATGGGGCTGTCCATGGGGTAAAGACCCGCCGCTCCATATCCGCGCAGAACCGTGGGGCGCACGTAACAATCTTCCAATTCGTTTTTGGCAACGACCGCGGTGCACGCGTTTCGCAATGCTTCCGCATCAAACGGTAGCGCAATGCGATACACTGCGCACGAATCGCGTAGCCGCCGCAGATGGTCTTGAAGACGGAAGATTGCCGGACCACCGGGAGTCTTATAACACCTGATGCCCTCAAAAAGGGACGAGCCAAATTGCACTGCCAGGCTAAGAACGTGTACCGTGGCGTCTTCCCACTGTATGAATTCACCGTCCTTCCACACAAACTTTGTTGCGACGATTCCAGATGACATATCCCCTCTCAATACAATGCGCGAATCCAACCACCGTCCACCGCAATAGACGTTCCAGTGATGTAACTTGCTCGATCAGATGCAAGAAAGGCAACTGTTGCCCCAAACTCCTTGGGTTCCCCCACGCGTCCCATGGGGATTTGACCCTCCCAACGCCGGAAAATATCCTCGCGGCTGACGCCATCGGCACTGGCCAAACTGGCGGCAAGCTGTTCGAGTCGTTCGGTACGCGTGAAACCCGGCAGTACGTTGTTGACCGTAATACCGTAGCTCGCGACCTCGTTTGCCAACGTTCGCGCAAACCCCGTCACCGCGGCGCGAACACTATTCGAGATAATGAGGTTATCGACGGGTTGCTTCACCGCAATGGACGTGATGTTCACGATGCGACCCCAGCGACGTTCTTTCATGCCAGGAAGTACTTCTTGGACAAGCGTGAGGACGCTTTCGAGGTTCTGTCGCAGCGCGTCTCTCCATACACCGAGATCGTGGGCCTCGAAGGGCCCGGGCGGCGGGCCCCCAGCGTTGGTCACAAGCACATCTATCTGGCCAAAGTGTTCTAACCCGTGAGCAACCAAACGACGCACCGCCGATTCATCACTCACATCCGTCGGAACGGCCACGACGTTCACACCGCTCGACTGCTCAATTTCCGCCTTGGCCTGAAATAGCGGTTCCGCGGTCCGTGCGCACAAGAGTAAATCGACACCTTCTGTTGCCAACTCCTGTGCCACCGCGCGACCCAACCCCTGACTTGCCGCTGCTACAAGCGCCACGCGTCCCTTGATTCCCAGATCCATAGTTAGGCCTCGTGGAAGTATGAATCCGTCCCGTCCAGCCAATCTTGGCGCGGCGGGCTGAAAACATCTACATCCACCGTATCCTCGAGTGCCTCAGCTCGGTGTGGTACGTTGGACGGAATGTGCAATACCTCTCCAGCCCGTACGTCGAGCTGTTCCTCTCCGTCTTCGCCGATCCAGAACCTCAACGCGCCCTCCAAGATATACGTCACCTGCTCGTTCTCGTGCGAGTGTTTGGGGACCACAGATCCCCCGTCAAGATACACATGGGCGATCATGACACGGTCACCGGTGATGACCCGTCTGCTGATGGCGTCAGTGACGGTTTCTTTGGGCATCTCTGCCCATTTGTACAGCGTTACGGTTGCTCGGTCAGCCATGTTCCCTCGT
>JAZDDC010000436.1:0-6304 GCA_036679565.1 Gemmatimonadota bacterium | reverse complement strand
AAAGCGCGCCAAGCGGCCGGAAAAATCCACACGGATCTGGAGCGCGGTTTCATACGGGCCGAAGTCATACCCTATGACACGTTTATGGAATTCGGTTCGGAAAACGCCGTGAAGGATGCGGGTCGTTTGCAAGTTGAAGGTAAAGACTACGTGGTATCAGACGGCGAGATTATGCATGTTCGGTTCAACGTGTAATGGTTTGGACGGTCACATGAAAGTTTTGCACTAGATGGCGCCCGCGGGCCGTGTGAGTCGGTACATCAACACGGCGGCTCGCTTCGCTTGTACGCCAATCATACGCAGGTCGGCAAATTCATCGACGGTGTGATCGTTCCCACCGGTGAGACCCAGCCCGTCGATGGCCATATCGACGCGACCGGCGACAAACGACACGTCAGCGGCGCCCGCACGACGTGGATCCACGCCAGTCATTTCGCCCAAGCCGAGATCTTGACTCACGTCATCAAGGATACTCAACAAACGTCGGTTGCCATCCGTGGGTGCGAGTGGCGGGTAGCCATCATCAAAAATGATTTCGGCCTCGGTGCGGGGTAGATGTTCGCGGACGACAGCCCGCATGTGGTTTTTCGCCCGCTCCAGTTGATCAAGTGAGATCGTGCGTATGTCGCCAGAGACGATGGTGTGTTCTGAGACGACATTACTCTTGCCAAATGCGGAACCGCGCGCCTGCTCCGGATCAAACTCAACCTCTGTCCCTCCGACAATGACACCGGGGTTAAACGTTAAGTATTCTTCGCCGGAGAGTCGTTCGTAGAATTGGTGTAGGATGCGGGACGTTTCGTAGATGGCACCGGCACCAACTTCCGGCTGAAAGATTTGCGACGAATGTGCTGGTTTTCCGGTAACACGTAACCGCCAGCCGCTTGAACCTCGACGCGCGATGACCGCCGTGGTTGGGTCGTTGTCACCGTTCTCGAACCCGATCGCGATGTCGGCGGCATCGGCGGCTTCGACCAAGGCACGGCGGGCGGCATCAAGTGGCCGGCCACTTTTTTCTTCATCGCCGGTCATCACGACCGTGATAGTCATCCCGTCCAGCAACGCCGCTGCGTCGAGTGCTTTTAATGCCTGGAGGATGATGACATCGCCACCCTTCATGTCGGCGATCCCCGGTCCCCCCGCCAAGGAGTCGGCGCGGTCAGTCCAAGTTTGAAAGGGGCTGTTCAGTTCGAAGACGGTATCGAGGTGTCCGATGAGTAACAGGTGTGGTCCGCTCCCGCGTCGTTCTGCAACCAGATGTCCGGCCCGGTCAAATGCGGTGCCATCTACCCACCGTGTGGCAAATCCCAACCCTTCAAATTCCGCACTGAGTACACGCCCGACTTCTTGCACACCATCGAAGTTCATCGTACCACTATTTATGTTGACCAAGCGCTCCAACAGCTCAATCGCCTGCGAGTTGTGTGTGTCGATGTAGTCTGTGATTTGCTGTTCGGCGGAAACAGCCACCTGCCGCGCGGTTGCGGGAGGGGCGAGGAGAGTTGCCCCCAACAGAACGATGGTGCCGAAAGACGTTGGAGATGAGAGTAAATCTGGTCGCATATGTCCCCGACATAATGTGGTTGAAAGTGATGGGAGATGTAGAATCACCGTCCACCAACAAATACCTGACTGGTATAGTCTTGTTCCGCAAGGGTGCCACAATGTGCTTGCGGAAGCCCACAGGCCGCATAACTTCACCTCGCCTCGAGACGGACTGTCCTCATTGGAAAGCTGAGGTTCCCTATGGTAAAGAGTGAATTCATGGTGCGAACGGCAGGCGTGTTGGTCCTATGCTGTGCGATGACTCCACAGAAGACATTTGCTCAGCAAGTCGACTTCAATGCACTTGGTGACGAAGCGGTTCAGCGAGTGCAAGAATATCTCAGAGTCAACACCATCAATCCGCCAGGGAACGAATCGAGGGCGGTTGATTTCTTTGCCGCCATATTCGAGGCGGAGGGGATTCCGTATGAAACGGCAGAGTCCGCCCCGGGTCGTGGCAACATTTGGGCAATCCTCGAGGGCGGAAGTGAGCCCGCCTTAGTGTTGCTCCATCATTCCGATGTTGTGCCGGCTGATGAACAGTATTGGGACATGCCGCCGTTATCGGGTGTGATCCAAGACGAACACATCTATGGTCGCGGTGCGTTGGACACGAAAACGCTTGGCATTTTTCACTTGCAGACTTTTCTAGCATTGCATCGCGCGGACGTGCCGCTCGACCGCGATGTGATCTTTATGGCCACTGCCGATGAAGAGGCGGGTGGTTTCTTTGGCGCCGGTTGGTTGGTTGAGAATCGACCTGATCTGTTCGAGAACGTAGGTTGGCTGCTCAACGAAGGCGGTGGCGGAAGTGTGTCGGGCGACTTCATGCAATTCGGTGTTGAAGTGACCCAAAAGGTACCGATTTGGATGGAGATTACGGCAACGGGCACCCCGGGTCATGGGTCGTCTCCGCGTGTGATGTCATCGGTCAATCGGTTGATACGCGCACTGTACAACATCCAAAATCACAGTTTCGCACCACGTATGGTCCCGGCGGTCGATACGTTTTTCAAACGACTCGCCGAACGCGCACCAGAGCCGTGGAAAAGTCGATATGCGAACATGACCGAAACGGTACGTGACCCCGAGAAGTTGCTGCAGCTTCAAATTGAAAACCAACGGTTGCACGCACTGACGAGAAATACGTGTTCAATCACGATGTTGGAGGGCAGCAACAAGATCAACGTTGTTCCCCCTGAAGTCTCCGCGCAAATCGACTGTCGTATGCTTCCGGATCAGGACCCGGAGTTGTTTGTAGAAGAGTTAAAAGGGGTGATCAACGACCCTGCCGTGGACATTGAGGTCCTCATGGCCTTTGCCCCCGCCGTATCCTCCATCGATACAAAACTGTACGAAGCCATCAGCACGGTTGGTGCCCGCCATTTCCCGGGTGTCACGGTGATTCCCAGTGTGTCCACCGGTTTTACGGACAGCCATTTCTTCCGTGAAATTGGGATAACCAGTTATGGGTTCAGCCCTGCGATGGTACCGGTTGCTGATGGCCCCGGTGTACACGGAAACAATGAACGAATCTCTGTTGAAAACGTGCGTCGTGGGACGCAAATGATGTATGAGATCGTAGAGTCGGTTGTTCGGGCGATTGTGCCTTGAAGAACAGCGATTAGCCGCGAATCGTTTTGCGTTTGTCGGCAAAGAAAACGAACGTGACGCGGGGACTAAGACACGTTTGTCGGAATACCACAGGAATCGACCACCGCGTCCGCGACATGTCTTAGATCCTCGTCGTCAATCGTCAACGGTGGAAGCAGCCGCAGCACCTTCGTACCGGCCGGCAAAGCGAGTACGCCCCGCTGTGCGAGTGCTGTGAGAATCGGTCGGACTCGGGTCTTGAGTTCGAATCCAATCATCAGTCCCAGATGTCTGATCTCGCGGATGAGCGGCGCCTTGCTGGCGCGTATGCGCTCCACGAGTTCGTCACCTTTCCGTGTGACGTCCGGCAACAATCCGGTGGTGGTCAGGGCATCCAGTGTTGCCGATGCCACCGCGCACGCGACCGGATGACCGCCAAAGGTGGAGCCATGCAGACCGACGGGCACTGTGATGTGATCGTCGGCTACGACTGCGCCCATTGGGAACGCGCCGTTTGCGATTCCTTTTGCAAGGCAAAGTAGGTCGGGACGAATGTCGAATCGTTCACACGCAAAGAGCGTCCCCGTCCGACCGAACCCGGTTTGGACTTCGTCGATTATCAACAACGTTCCGTTTGCGTCGCATATGTCCCTGGCGGTTGCGATGTATGTCGCATCGACCGGGTGGACACCACCTTCGCCTTGAACCAATTCCAACAGTACCGCAGCCGTCTCTTTGGTAACTGCTTCCTCGAGTTGACCCACGTCGTTGAATCTGACGTGTGATATGCCCGGAAGGAGTGGTTGAAACGGTGTGGCGAGCTTGGCGTTTCCGGTAGCACTCATGGCACCAAACGTTCGGCCGTGAAACCCTCCCTGCATGGCCACCATACCGCCTCGTTGTGTGTGGAGCCGCGCAAACTTCATTGCGGCTTCAATGGCTTCGGTGCCCGAGTTACACAAAAATGCCCGTGTTAAATTGGCCGGGGCCGCCGTGACAAGCGCTTGCAGGTACCGTGCTTTTGCGTTGTTGTAGAAAGCGCCCGGGCATGTGCCAAGCGTCGATGTTTGCTCCGTGATCGCTTCTGCGACGCCCGGGTGACGGTGTCCCACATTCACCGCGCCGTGCCCGGCAATGCAGTCGATGTATTTCTTGCCCGTGTCATCCCACACGTGCGCACCGATACCCGATACCAACACGATGCCTCGTTTGCCGTACACGTCGAGTTCAAACTTATCCTGCAGTTCCCGCGTGTCCGTGCTGTTCGACACCGGGGCGTGGGCACCTGTCGTCACAAATGTTGTTCCGGCACCCGCGAGCGCGTCACGCAGCGGGTGTTCAACACGACCGTCGGCGAGGACAACCTGAACGTCCGGTCGATGTCCCTCGCTAAACAGAGTGCGGATCGCTTTGATCTTACGGCGCATGCGCCCGTCCACAGCGGTTTCGATGGACTCGAGCTGTTGTGGATCGACGTGTGGGATGACCGAGGACTCGTCGTCGGCGTTCTGCAAAAGACCGGGTGCCTCGATAAACGATACAATTTGCCGAGCGTTTAGGTCGCGTGCCAACACCGTGACGACGTCATCGTTTTCCATATTGATGGCGACACCGTTTTCATCCGCGATCGGCGCGGTGAGCACCGGTGTATATCCTTGACGTAACAAGGACGTAAGAAGAGAGACGTTAACCGAACGTGGCTTGCCGGAAAAATCCCGCAGCAAGACCTTCTTCCCGTCCTGCATGGTGCGGATACCCGGGTTGCGGCGTCCCTGTACAACGCGACCATCCAGTCCACTGAGCCCAACGGCATTGATTCCGTGTTGTTGACAGAGTTCCACAATGCGTTTGTTCCGGACACCAGAGTACGCGGCCATCATGACGTCCAACATCGCGGGCCCCGAAAAAACGCTTGTGTACCCTTTCAACGATGTGATGGTTCGTCGTTCGACACCCATGGCGCTGGCCATTTCATCACGCAGGGCGTTCGCGCCGTGTACGATGATCGTCGGTACGTTGAGTTCCGTCAGGTCGGTGATGATTCCTTCGAGATTAAGACCGGATCCGCCTCCGATCTTGATGATAAGCAGCGTCGAATCGAACAAGACTACGCCCCTTACCAGGCCAACGTGGTGCGGTTACGTACGGGTTGCCATTGCGGGGATATGTTGTCGGTTGCTTGGAAGGCGTGCGAAAGGTCAAATGGTTCTGAGCTTGTCACGATGAGGTTGCCGTCAGCTGCCGCATGTTGATGTAAGGTGAAGTAGTCAGATGATTCGTTGAAGGTCGAATGGAGAATCACTCGAGTGCCGTCGGTAAGAAGAATGTTGACGGCGCGAATGTAATCGGACCGTTTTTCGAGCATGGCCACGGTTCGGGTGACCGCCTCGCTCATGGACAGCCCCGAGGTGCGATGCGCACGTTGGATCAGATTCCAAATACGCGCGGCGCCGGTTCGGCCTTTTGCCTTTACACGCACACCGCGTAGCTCTCCATTGAATGCGAAGCTCCATCGGTCAGAAACGAAGGGCATGTTGTTGGTCAGAACGATGTCTTCGTCCCGGAACGCGCTGCGAGCGTGAACCAACAAGACGTTCGTTGGGCCGAACGGCGTGTGGTCGTCTTCCCATATCGGGGAGATACTCTTGTAATGGTCCCGCCGGTCTGATGTAGCGGCTGTCTGCATCAAACCCCATCCGTGTCCTTGGTACTCGGTGCTGTTACGACAGGCTTCAGCAAACGGTTCGAGGTACCGTGCGGGTTGGAATGTTTTTTTGGCTTGGACAAGCAGGAGTCGGCACATATCTAACGGTCAAACTGGATGAAGGCCAATGAAACGAAGGCCCAGCGTTTCGTCCCAACCCATCATCGTGTTTAATGCTTGGACCGCCTGACCTGCGGCGCCTTTCATCATGTTGTCTATGGCGCTCATGACCACGAGTCGTTCAGAATGGGGATCTCGCTCAAAACCTATGTCGCAATAGTTCGTGCCGGCGAGCAATTTCGGCTCGGGATAGCGATACGGTCCCTGGCGCTCCTTCACGATCCGAATAAACGGTTCGTCCAGATACGTTTGGCGGTAAAGTTGCCAAATTTCCTTTTCGCCCAGGGGTTTGTTGAGAAAAACGTGTGCCGTCGCGAGGACGCCGCGCACGAGTTCAACCGC
>JAZDDC010000435.1:0-8371 GCA_036679565.1 Gemmatimonadota bacterium | reverse complement strand
GGTAGCGCGTCGGAAGAAAGCCGGCGAGGACGTGGACGCGTTGCTCAGGGATCTCAAAGATTTGAGTTCGGCAATCAAGGCAGGCGATCAGAAACTGCGCGAGATCGAAGGATCGTTACGCGACGGTTTGCTCAGGGTGCCCAACCTACCGCACAACGACGTCCCTGTCGGCGATCCGTCTCACAACGAGACCCTGAGATCATGGGGCGATGTTCCCACATTTACGTTCACACCGCTGCCGCACTGGACGTTGGGGGAGCGGCTCGGTGTGTTTGACTTACCACGTGGCGCAAAGATTGCCGGAAGCGGGTTCCCACTGTACACGGGAGTCGGTGCGCGTTTAGTCCGGTCCCTCATTCAGTTCATGCTCGATTTACATATCGGCGAACACGGTTACACAGAGATGTGGCCGCCCATTCTGGTGAATGAGGCCAGCGCACTCGGTACCGGGCAACTACCGGACTTCGAAGGTCAGATGTACTCCGTGGGGGAAGGTCTCTTCATGGTGCCGACGGCAGAGGTGCCGATTACAAACATCCACCGCGACGAGATTCTCGCCGAAGACGATCTCCCGATAGGATACACCGCGTATTCACCATGTTTTCGCCGAGAAGCCGGTGCGGCCGGAAAGGATACTCGCGGCATTCAACGCGTACACCAGTTCGACAAAGTGGAACTCGTGAGGTTTTGCACTCCCGAGCAAACCGAGCGTGAGCACGAGCGTCTGGTTGGCCATGCCGAACGTATACTCCAAGGTTTGGAGATCCCATATCGGGTCGTGGCATTGGCCACGGGTGACTTAGGCTTTGCAAGCTCCAAGACGTATGACTTAGAAGTGTGGGCCGCTGGCGCCGATGCGTGGTTAGAGGCTTCGAGTGCCAGCATGTTCACAGATTTTCAGGCACGTCGTGCCAACATTCGGTACCGTCCGACCGGTGGTGGTAAGATAAACTTCGTGCATACACTCAATGCCTCCGGTGTCGCGTTACCGCGAACCATCGTGGCCTTGCTCGAGAACAATCAACAGGAAGACGGCAGTGTCGTGATGCCCAAAGCCCTCCAACCGTACATCGGGACGGACCGCCTGGCCCCAAAAGGTGGTTAGACGGCTACGGAAACTACGTGAAGCAGCGCCAACGATCACGTTGATCCTGGCGTCAATCGTCGGTGGCATCGGTCTGTGGCAAGCCTGGAGCATTGTGAATCATCTGCGTAGAGAGGCTCGTACAAATTCGGCCATCTACGGTTCAATCATCAGTGCGCTCACCGATGACGTCTCCGATCAAACCGGGATCCTACTAAATCTTGCCGAACGGATTCGTGGTACCGGGATCCAACTTATCGTTACCGACCAACGTGGTCGGATAAGTGCGTGTAGCAATTTACCGTTTGCACCCGATCCCTGTGCCGAAGGCGAACTCGGCGATCCGCGCATCGCGAGCTACGTGTCCGAATTGGATCGTTCGAATCCACCGGTGGTAACAGCCAACGGTTCACAAATTCATTATGGTCTCACCGACGTGGCCCGCAAACTCACCTGGTTGACCGTTTTTCAATTGGGTGTGTTGAGCGTGGCAGTCCTCGCCGGTGCGTGGGGGTATCGTACGGCATCTCACATGCATCGCGATCGGTTATGGGTTGCGATGGCACGGGAATCCGCTCACCAACTTGGGACTCCCCTCATGAGTGCGGCAGCCTGGATCGAACGACTGCGAGACCCGGAACCTGACGCGCCAAAGATCGCCAAATTTTTACGAGCTGACCTCGACCGATTGGAACGTGTTGCGTCACGGTTCGAGCGCATAGGACGTCCCAAAAGACCTGAACGCGTTGCAATGGGGTCGCTTACCGCGCGCGTCGTAAACTATTTTGAGCCGCGGCTTCCAAAACACGCCAACAAGATCAACATCAACATAAACGCGCCGACGACGGGTCCAATGGTGTTGGGGGACGTGGTGTTGCTCGAGTGGGCCATTGAATCATTGGTACGAAATTCCATTGATGCATTGAGCGGGCGCGGGGGAAACATCAACGTGACCGTCCGGCGAACCGGCGAACTCGTTGAAGTTCGTGTGCAGGATGACGGACCGGGAGTCGGCATCGAAGTCCGTGGCAATTTGTTCGAACCGGGAATTACCACCAAGTCTGGCGGATGGGGCATCGGGCTCGCATTGGCCAATCGTATCGTGGAGGACGTACACGGGGGTCAATTGCGGTTCGAGGCGATAGAAAACGGTGCATTGTTTGTGAGCACATTTCCGGCTGATTTAGGATGACAACGGCGGGTTTGAATGCGGCACAAACCGAAGCCGTCGAATACGCCGGCGGTCCCCTGTTGGTTGTCGCGGGCGCAGGGTCGGGGAAGACACGCGTGCTCACGGCCCGTATTGCGCATCTGATCGAGAAACGGGGGTTGTCTCCTTGGCAGATTCTTTCGGTCACCTTCACCAATCGCGCTGCCGCGGAGATGCGCAAACGTGTGACGACCCAGCTCGGTCGTGAACCGGAAGGTCTTTGGATCGGAACGTTTCATTCGACAGCCGCACGTCTCCTGAGACGAGAGGCACCATTGATCGGTTTTACCTCTCAATTCACGATTTACGACGAGGCAGACTCGCTCTCGTTGGTCAAGCGGCTTTTGGAAGCCGCCGGTGTTTCTCCCAAGGAGCATCCACCTCGCGGAATCCGTTCGATTATCTCCCACGCAAAAAACCGTCTGATCAGTGCCGACGTTTTTGCGGCTGACGCGCAGACACCCATCGAACGCATCGCGGCGGACGTGTATCTCAAGTTAGGTGAAAAATTGGCCAGCCTAAATGCAATGGATTTTGATGACCTATTGCTTCACCCCTTGAGAGTTTTTGCCGAACATCCCGATCGGTTAGCACATTATCAAGAACGATTCCATTCGGTCCTTGTTGACGAATTTCAGGATACAAACCGAGCCCAGTACCTCTTCATCAAGCAAATTAGCGCTCAGCATCGTGACCTCTGCGCGGTGGGGGACGACGATCAATCTATCTACGGTTGGCGTGGCGCAGATGTCCGAAACATGTTGGACTTTCAGCGCGACCATCCCGACACAAAGCTTGTCCGCCTCGAGGAAAACTATCGATCTACCAAGATGATCTTAGATGCCGCCAACGGCATCATAGCCGACAACACGGAGCGACTCGGGAAGACACTCTTTACCAACCGGTTCAGCGGCGATCCCGTTGTGATCGTGTGCGCGGCCGATGACCGTGACGAAGCGGAATGGACTGCTCGAGAGATTCGAGAACGCACCGCAGCCGGTGAGTATGCCTACGGGGATCACGCGGTGCTGTATCGCACCAACGCACAGTCACGCGCCATTGAGGATGCGTTTCGACGTGCTATGATACCGTATCGTGTGGTAGGGTCAGTCAGTTTTTACGCACGGCGAGAAGTGCGAGACCTGATCGCCTACATTCGTTTGATCGTCAATCCCGCCGACGACGAAGCCTTCCTTCGCGCCATTCAAATTCCTCGTCGGGGGCTCGGCACCACCACGTTACGGACAATTCGCCAGGTAGGCACAAAATGGGGAAAGTCGCTGCTCGATGTGGCTGCCATCTCTGACCGGGTGCCCGATATCAGACCACAGGCAAGAAAGGCCCTGCAGAGTTTTTCGGATCTCATGGTACGGTTGAGCGCAAATGCATCGACACTTTCCCCCGCGACGATCCTGGAAAATGTCATCGAGGAAATCGACTACGAAGGTGTCTTGCTCGCAGAGGGGCAGACGGGGCAAGATCGGCTGGACAACGTGCGGGAGTTGATATCCAGCGCGGCGGACCGCTCGGAGCTAGACCAAGAGGAGGATGGGACGCCACTGGAACAGTTCTTGGCCACGGCCGTGCTCAAAACGTCCGACGAGCAACAATCCGGCGATGCCGACGGTGTCACGTTGATGACCGTTCACACCGCCAAGGGCCTCGAATGGCCCATTGTCATCGTCGCGGGATTGGAGGAAGGGTTGTTTCCCTTGAGCCGTGCTTTTGACACGGAGATGGGAGTGGAAGAGGAACGACGACTGGCCTATGTCGCCGTGACAAGGGCACAGGACAAACTCTATCTCACGTGGGCCAAGCAGAGACGACGAAACGGTCAACTTATTCCCGGCATCCCATCGCAGTTCTTGCGGGGTTTGCCGCCGGACGTTGTTGACGAGCGACGTACCGCGTCCGGGTTCGGTCTTTCCGTGTTTAAAAAGCCGTCACAAACCAAGCCCAGCTTTCACCCCGGTGTCAGTGTCTCGTTTGCGGAGGAGTCAAACGACCCCGAACTTGAATCGCAGGATTCGCCACGATACATCAAAGGCGAACGTGTGCGACATCGTCACTTTGGATCCGGTACCATACTTGGGCTGGCAGGCTCAGGTCGCGATCTCAAGGTGAGTGTTGATTTCGATGATGAGGAGTTTGGTGCCAAGCAACTCATCGTTCGATTCGCCGGATTGGAGCGAGACGTGGAGGCGGTGTGACGGTCTCGAAGGAGGAAATTGCCCGCATTGCTACGTTGGTCGCGGTTTCGGTGGACAAAGCGGACATGGAACAACTCGTCCGCGATATTGATTCGATCGTTGACTTTGTTGGACAGTTAAACACGGTTGATACCGACGAGACCCTCCCACCGTACCGTCCGGGTCCTGTGCAGGCTGCGTTGCGTACCGATGTTGTGGCTCCCATCCCTCTGGCACGCCCAATAGAAGAGTTCGCACCACAATTTCGTCATGGATTTTTTCTCGTGCCTCGTGTTGTTGACGGAGCGGGTGGTGAGTGACGTCATTGCAAAGGCTCGACGGGTTGCGGTACAAATCATCAATGTCGAGAAGGAAGGTCTGAACGCCACAATAGGATTTGACGAAAATCAGATTCTTCTTAACGCAGAAACCGCCGATTCCGTTGAGGGTCCTTTGCGTGCAACGGCAATCGCGGTCAAAGACAACATTGCCACGCTCGAGTATCGCACCACGTGCGGTTCCAAAATCCTCCAGTCGTATCAATCCCCGTACGAGGCCACGGTTGTCGAACGTGTGAAACGTGCCGGCGGTTTCGTCGCATGTAAGACGAATATGGACGAGTTCGGTATGGGATCATCGACCGAGCACTCCGCCTTCGGCCCGTGTCGCAACCCTGTGAACAACGCTCGTGTGCCCGGCGGATCGTCCGGTGGATCAGCTGCATTGGTTGCCGTCGGCGCCGTAGATGCCGGACTCGGTTCGGAAACCGGCGGGTCGGTACGACAACCCGCCGCGTTTTGCGGAGTTGTTGGTTTCAAACCGACGTATGGACGCATAAGCCGGTTCGGACTCGTTGCGTTTGGGAGTTCTCTCGATCAGGTCGGTGTTCTGGCGCGTTCAACTACAATGGTGCGTTCGCTTGCAAGTGTCATCTCCGGACCGGACGTAAGAGACTCGACGTGTAAGAAAATGGCGCCGATAGCCAAAACCACCGAGCGCAAAGATCTTACGGGGTTAACCATCGGTTTACCAACGGAATATTTTTCTCAAGACATCGACAGCGCGGTGCGTCGAGCTTGTGATCAAGCCTCCGCCAGACTCAAAGACCTCGGCGCACAAATCCGCGACGTCTCGCTACCACATACTGAGTTCGCGGTGGCGACGTACTACGTCATCGCGCCAGCGGAGGCCAGTGCCAACCTCGCCCGGTTCGATGGCGTCCGTTATGGCACGAGGGGTGACGCTCGCGGGAACGGCCTGGAAGACATGTACCACGCGACACGCGCCCACGGGTTCGGACCAGAAGTGCGGCGACGGATCATGGTCGGCACGTATGTCCTGTCATCCGGTTACTACGACACTTACTACAAGAAGGCGCAAGTCGCTCGTGGACTGATTGCTCGTGACTTCGAAAACGTTTTCTCGTCCGGTGTTGATCTCCTTTTCACACCCACCACACCCAGCGTCGCGTTCGAGCTGGGCGCACGATTGCAGAACCCGGTACACATGTATCGGGAGGATCGTTGCGTGTGCGCGGCAAACTTGGCGGGTGTTCCGGCAGTTTCGGTTCCGATTGGCCGTAATGACGGTTTACCCATTGGAGGGCAGTTCATGGGGCGCCTTGATGCCGATGACCTGATACTGGACGCAGCGTCGCTCCTGGAACAATCCGTGGATGGGCACGCGGAGGTATGACCGTGGATTGGGAGACGGTAATTGGTCTCGAAGTACATGTTCAGCTTGCAACCCACAGCAAACTGTTCTGCGGATGTTCAACGAGATACGGGGACAAGCCAAACTCGAATGTGTGTCCCGTGTGCCTGGGCCTACCGGGCGCACTTCCCGTCACGAACGCTCAGGCCGTGGCACTTGCGACTCGCGCGTCGCTGAGTTTGGGATGCAACGTACACGTAGAAAGTGAATTTGCGAGGAAAAATTATTTCTATCCCGACCTACCCAAGGGGTATCAAATCTCACAATTCGACTGCCCGTTGGCGACTGGCGGTGGCGTAACCATCGATTCGCCCGACCGGGGTGGCGTAGACATTCGCCTCACTCGGCTTCATTTGGAAGAAGACGCGGGGAAATCCATCCACGATCGATACGAGGGTCTGACTGCCGTCGACTATAACCGCGCAGGAATCCCGTTGGCAGAAATCGTTACTGAGGCTGACTTGCGCACACCACAGGAAACGCGGCTGGTTTTGGATCAGCTGAAACAAACCTTGCAATACATTAGCGTATCCGATTGCAGCATGGAGCTTGGCCGCTTGCGTGTCGATGTCAATGTTTCCGTTCGCCCACGCGGAGATGTAGCACTCGGTGTCAAACAAGAGGCAAAAAACCTCAACTCGTTTGCCGCCGTCGAACGTGTAATCCGAGAGTTGCGGGACAGCCAAATCGAAACACTGCAAGCGGGGCAACCCGTCGCACAGGCCACGTTTTCCGCCGGTGTTGGTCCCGGGAGACTGCGGATGACGCGACGAAAGGAAGAAAGTCACGACTATCGATATTTTCCAGATCCCGACTTGCCCATCTTACATCTGGACGACCGCTTCATCACAGGTGAGGCGACTCAGTTACCGGAGTTGCCTCGTGTTCGCCGCAAACGGCTGCGAAATGAGTTTGGCCTCACGGAGAGCGACGCGGTTGTCATTACGGCCACACGTGACCTGGCTGACTATTTCGAAGCGGTGGTGCATGCTGGTAGCGCTCCCCTAAAAGCCGCACATTGGGTCACGGGTCCCGTACTTCGGGACGCAAACGAACACGCGGGTCGGTTCCGCGTTTCGCCGTCGTCCCTTGCGACACTGATTGGTCTGGTGGCAGACGGGACTATTAGTAATCAAGCCGCGAAACGGGTGTTTGTTAGCATAGCCGGGTCCGGTAAACAACCATTCGATGTGGCAAAGACGATGGGCGTCCTGCAGGTTAGTGATGGCAGTGCCATCGGTACTTGGATCGACGCGGTATTCGTTCGCTACCCCGATGAACTCAAACGTCTGAGAGGTGGCGAAGACAAGTTGCTTGGATTCTTCATGGGGCAAGTGATGAAAGAATCGAAGGGGAGCGCAGATCCAAAGTCATTGAGCGGCGACTTGCGAAAACGTTTGCATCAACCGGATGACCCTTCGTGAAGTTGCCAAGGATTTTGCGCCGCTGAGGCCAGCCAATATTCCTTTCGCCCTCCCGTGGGCAGCGAAAAATGTTCTTCCGCCATAGTTGTCAGTTCCGCGATCGGTGGCGACGTCACTCGTTTCATTACATCAATGCGCATCCGTTTCGCCAAGTGCAGGGACGATTCGCCGGATGGATCAAGTTTCAACGCGGTTGGTTTGGCGCCGGCCAACAATTCCATGACATATTGAAATGATGTCGACATATGATCTTCGACCAATTGCTCGCCGATATCCCATCGACTCGCCTCGGCGGCCACACGGAACACACGCTGCCAACTTTGTGTTTCGGTGATGCCTACCATACCGCGGAATAATCTTCTGCTTGTCCGGACTGAGAAGATCGTGGGGGCAAGTATTTCATCTAAGTGCGCATCCGCGGCATCGTGCCCAACACGAATGACGTCCATCGCGGTTCGCGCGTATTGATCACCCAAATGGGTTTCGAAACGGCTTTCCCAATAGGAATGGCCAAGCGCAATTGTTCGAGACGTTATGACGAGTTGACGAGGGACAAAATAGTTGTGTGCGACGGCGTCTGCCGCAAGGTGCGCTAGGTATCCCCACGCAAACGCACGCAGGTGATCATCGCCGGCACGCTCGAAGATCTCATGACCGACTTTCCACGAGTGGCAGTGTCTACCGACAGGCGCGTACTTTTTTGCGATGGATGTATCCGCCGCAATGTTGCCGTACAAAAAGTCATACGGGA
>JAZDDC010000434.1:0-8092 GCA_036679565.1 Gemmatimonadota bacterium | reverse complement strand
AGTGGTTTGGTCTTGCAACAGTGTCTCTATTTGTACGCTGATATATGCGAACGGTCGAAGATCATATGTTCACCAAACACGTGCCTGGACCCTCACATCGTAGTTGTATGCCCCTGAACCCGCCAGCGACGAAATGTCCGCCAGGGTGGTAGGACAACGCGGAGCATGGCGACAATGATAAAAGTCAGCACGTACGAGATGCGGGCCCCGGCTCGTTGAACGAAAACGAGGTCTCGTTGTGGTTGGCTGGGTCCGCGCGCTACCAGGGCGAATCCTCGTTGCTCCATGAACTCCCTGACGTGCATCTCGACCTTTTGGTCGCGCCAAAACGGTTCTGTCTCTACTTCGACGTGGACGACTCGGACGTGATTGAGTACTGCTTCGGCTCCCTGGAGCACTTCGTAGGCGACGCCTTCGACGTCAATCCACAGCGCGACGGTGCTGCGGACACCGATTAGGATGCTATCGAGGCGGACCGTGCTCACTTCTTCGGCCCGCACGGGTAAGCCGTGCCACCAGGCGTTGCTATCCTCCACACGGTTACGCAGCGAACTCATACCCCGCCAAGCTCGAGGATCGGTTATGCGCTCGTTTGGTCCGGTGACGACATGAAACGTGCTCGTTCCATCCGTGTTGCTCACCGCAACTGGATACAGTTCTATCCCGGCACTTGACAGATTAGCGGCACGTTCGATTTCCTGCACGTTGGTTGGATTGGCTTCAAACGCGAGAACTTTACTCTTGGGTAATGCCTGGCGAAAAAGTTTCGCATGAGTTCCATCCTTGGAACCTATGTCGCACACCACGCCGCACCGATGTACACGGAGCAGCGACAGGAATATGCGTTCAGTGTTGGCTACTAGTGGGTGGCGCATGCGGTAGTGGTTTCAACAAAGGTCCGGCCCCTCCGCCGTATTCGTTTCTGATGCGCAATCTGGGGTTGCATCCTGCTTTCACAACCGCGGCGTTCGTCCCATGGCCATGTGGAGTCGTCGCTTGACGAGACGCAGCTGATCCGGTACCGAATGACCGGTGGGCCAGATAATGTCCGACCAACACAACAACGTTTCGATTGGGCCATCTGCCCACATCAGTCGTTCCGACGGACTCCGTTTGAAGTACGCACGCAGCGGATTGCGATGGAGTCTGTCCGTTGCCAGTCGGAGACGTTTGGTGGTTGCGTTGGCCAGTGTGTCGAGAAATGCGGGTTGTACGCAACCTGGCGCAATGCGATCGGCGAGTGCAAATGCGGGGTAGACGAGACCCATCACGCCACTCTGGTCCAAGAGTTTCGCACATGCGTCCCAATCCAGCAGACGGTCCTGTCTCATGACAAGCGCCAACTCGACGAGTCGGACGAGTCGTATTCGGTTGATATCACGCGTTGCGTGAAACGCAAGATGTGCCAGGAGAAGTGGTTGGCCGAACACCAATGCCATCCGCTGCCGCACTGTCCATCTTTCGGTTACCGCGAAAACGACGGTGCCGAATTTCGACCAGCGTCTGCGAAAATATGGCTTATCGATGGAAGTGTGGAGGTCCACTGTCCATGGATTTTCGGCGTGGTCCATCTCTACGGATCGGATCGACGTTGTGCCCGGTGGTGTCCATGTTTCGGCGCCGAGGGACGGTTGGCTGGACTGGCGGAAATCGGCGGCTTGCAACGCGGCCCGTGTCCCCTCCGCATCTTCGGGTCGAACCAGTAAGTCGATGTCGGCCTGTGGTCTCGTTCCCGGCTCGGGGAAATACCGCCGCGCGGTGAACATGCCCTTCATCACGATCGGCCGGATGGATTTGTCCCGGCAGGCGGCGAGAATGTTGGTGAGGCCGGTTTCCATCTTGAACGCGCGGCGACGGCCGTGGTCCAGGTGGGACAAGAACAGCTGTGAAATGAATGGGTCGCAAGAGATTTTCTTCTGCTCTCGCCAATAACCCAACAGGGGGCCCATTCCGGATAGTGTGGCCGCGATGCTCAATGGCCGTTCGGAATCTTGATCGAGTTTCATCGTCGGCGTGTCTCCGGCGAGCCGTTCGACGGTGGCTTTCCAAATCGCCCGATGCGCGGTCTCGATAGAGTCGCGGCCCACATCCGGCCATAGGGCGCGCGGAATCCCCTTAGCGTTCCAGTCGGCGGCGCGTTGCTGAGCTGTTATGGATCTCACCATGGGGCGAAACGTATGGTCCGAGTCGCTACATTCAAAGCCCGCATGTCTGGACCCAAGGAAATGTTTCCGGTAAGATCGAAGTCTTGTAACTCCTTCATACAAGATGGCTTCAACTTGACGGGGACCATGAATCGTACACAAAGATGCGCAAACGTCGCACTTGTCGCACTGCTTGCTGGTGTTGCCGCAAATGCACTCTCCGGGCAATCTGCCCCGATTCGAGGATTTCCAGCCGATGCGTTGGCAGACAGAGTCGCGTTCGAGGATCGAATTCGGTCCACACCGGATACCGCGTTGCTTCGCGAGTATATGTTGGCGATGACCGAGGAGCCGCACCACGCAGGTGCTCCGGGCTCTCGGGCGGTTGCCGAATACGCGCTGGCAAAGTTTCGGGAATGGGGTCTGGACGCGCAGATCGAAGAGTTCGAAGCGTACATGCCGTTGCCCATTTCACGGCGTGTCGAACTGTTGTCGCCGGTCCGGTATGTCGCCCGACTCGAGGAGCCGGTCATTCCTGAAGACAAAGATTCAGGCGACCAGAACCAGTTACCAACCTATAACGCGTATTCGGCCGATGGAGATGTTACGGGCGAATTGGTGTACGTAAACTATGGCTTACCGGAAGACTATGAACGTCTGGAAGAGCTGGGCATAGACGTTCGCGGTAAGATTGTGATCGCCAAGTACGGGCGGAGTTGGCGTGGTATCAAACCGAAGGTTGCGGCGGAGCACGGGGCCATTGCCTGTCTCATGTACTCCGACCCCCGTGACGACGGTTTCTTTACCGGCGATCCTTATCCAGAAGGACCGATGCGTCCCAAGTTCGGTGCGCAGCGTGGCAGTGTGATGGATATGCCGACCCACCCGGGTGACCCGCTAACCCCAGGTTGGGGTGCCGTCCGGGGCGGGAGAAAACTCGATCCCTCTGAAGCAAAGACATTAATGACAATTCCAGTGCTTCCGCTTGGTTGGGGTGACGCGCTCCCCCTGCTGGAGGCGCTTGGCGGGCCGGTTGCACCGAATGACGATTGGAAGGGTGCGTTACCCATTACGTACCATGTCGGTCCCGGGCCTGCACGTGTTCGCGTCGCGCTCGATTTTGATTGGGCAAATCGCACGCTGTACAATGTGACAGTGCGCATACCGGGTGCTGTCGATGAAGAACAATTAGTGATTCACGGAAACCATCACGACGCGTGGGTAAATGGTGCCGCGGATCCCACGTCTGGTGCGGTGGCGCTGATGGAAACGGCTCGTTCGCTGGCCGTGGCGCTCGAGTCGGGATGGCGTCCACGCCGAACCATCATATTCGCGCTTTGGGATGGAGAGGAGTGGGGTCTCCTCGGTTCCACGGAATGGGCTGAACATCATCGTGAGACACTCGATGATCAAGCCGTGACATACTTCAATTCCGATTCGTATGCTGCGGGTTGGTTTGGGGGTGGGGGTTCGCACACGCTCAAGACATTTGTCGAACAGGTAGCACGGGACATCAAAGATCCGCGCACCAAAATGAGCGCATTGGATGCTGCACTCCAACGACGACTCGAGGGAATGCACTCGGCATCTGATTCGGCGCGTGCGCGCGAGGAAGGTTTTCAGTTAAATGCGTTGGGTTCCGGTTCGGACTACACCGTTTTCATCGATCACCTGACAATCGCCTCCGTGAACCTCGGTCATGGCGGCGCGCAATCCACGGGCGTGTATCACTCCACGTATGACAGCTATGACTTTTATACGAAGTACAGTGATCCTGGCTTCCGTTATGGTGTGGCGCAAGCGGCCGCGTTTGGCGTTGCGGTGACGCGAATGGCGGACGCACCGCTGTTGCCATTCTCGTTTCGTGATGCCGCCGCCGCGTTCGCGACCTATCGGGCCGAGATTCAGGAATTGGCGGATGACGAGCTGGGGAACGGGCATTTGGTGTTGGGTGCTGTGCAAGCCGCGGTGCAGAGGCTGGCAGCGGCCGGACATGCATTCGATACGGCGTACGACGACGTCATATCCCATGGTTCGGATTGGCTTCAACAGCGTACTCGGGATCTGCGAACCATCAATCGGGAGATCTTCCAAACGGAACGAGACCTGACTTTATCCGATGGACTCCCACGTCGCGAATGGTTCCGCCACAGTATTTATGCGCCGGGGTTCTATACCGGATACGGAGTGAAGACCATGCCGGGGATTCGTGAAGCGGTAGAGCAGGGTGATCACGCCGAAGCAACGGCCGAAGCCGCGAATGTCGCGTTTGCCATTGACCGGATGGCGCAGCGGGTTGAGGGCATCGTGCGGCAACTTCATAGTCTTTTGAACCAGTAGAGAGTGGTCAAATGAATCACGTAAAGAATGGATTGCTTGCATGGGCTGCATGGAGTTTGTCGGCCTGTACGTCCGACCCAACGGACGCCGCCCGGTCGCTGATTGAAACTGGCGGTTTTTCTGCCGCGATTGAAACACTTTCGTCCGATGAATTTGAAGGTCGTGGTCCTTCGTCTCGTGGGGAAGAACGAACGGTCCAGTACCTCGAATCCGAATTTCAGCGTATGGGTCTCGAACCGGGCAACGGTGACAGCTATTTCCAGGACGTTCCCGTTGTGGCGACGACGGTTCAGAACGCACCCGAGTTATCCGTGCGTGGTGCCGGGAACAACCGGCGTTATCAGTTCGGAACCGATCATGTGACGTGGACGAAACGTGTTGTCGACCAAAGCGCGCTCGTGAATTCCGAGTTGGTCTTTGTGGGGTATGGCATCGTTGCACCCGAATATGATTGGAATGACTACGATGGATTGGATATGGCTGGCAAGACGGCGGTCATTCTGGTGAACGATCCGGGGTTTGCAACGCAGAATGACGAGTTGTTCAACGGCAACGCAATGACGTACTATGGTCGGTGGACGTATAAGTACGAGGAGGCGGCGCGACACGGAGCGGCCGGTGCACTGATCGTTCACGACACGGGCCCTGCCGGGTATCCGTGGGATGTTGTCGAGAGCAGTTGGACCGGTCCACAGTTCGCGCTTGCCGCAGATGATGACAACATGGGCCGCGTGGCGGTAGAAGGATGGCTCTCCAACCAAGCGGCGCGCGCTCTACTGACGGCCGCCGGACTGGATCTCGATACGCTAATGGCTATTGCGGTGACCAACGGTTTCAGCGCGGTTGACCTCGGACTCACTGTTTCCGTTTCACTGCAAAACAATCTCGAGCGCTCTGCATCCAAGAACGTCCTCGGGTTGGTCAGAGGAAGCGAACGACCTGACGAATACGTGGTCTACATGGCGCACTGGGACCACTTTGGTCGTGACGAGAGTCTGGAAGGCGACCAAATTTACAACGGCGCGTTTGACAACGCGACAGGGACCGCAGGTTTGTTGGAGTTGGCGGAGTCGTACGCAAGCCTTCGGCCTGCGCCGGCACGTTCCGTTCTTTTCCTTGCCGTAACCGCCGAGGAGCAGGGGCTACTCGGATCAGAGTACTACGCAACGAACCCCGTGTATCCAACCAATCAAACAGTAGCGGCCATCAACATGGACGGACTCAACATTCATGGGCCCATGCGGGATGTCACGGTGATCGGTTTGGGCAACTCGGAGTTGGACGATTACCTCGAGACGGCGGCCGGTGCCGTGGGGCGTATTCTGCGCCCGGATCCAGAACCCGAAAAAGGCTACTTCTACCGTTCCGATCATTTTAGTTTCGCCAAGGTTGGCGTGCCGGCCCTGTATGCGGACGCCGGTATTGACCATGTTGAACACGGCGAGGCGTGGACGCTTCAGCAACGTGAAGCGTACGTCGCCAATGACTACCACAAAACCAGCGATGAGTTCGATCCGAGTTGGGACCTCTCGGGAGCCATCGAGGATCTACACTTGTTGTTCAACGTTGGATATGCCATCGCGACGTCCAATGCGTTTCCCAATTGGCGTGAGGGCAATGAGTTCCGGGCTATTCGTGACGCAGACGTTCGAATGATGAGTAGTGACAGATGACGGTGTTGCCGAGCTAACGGTGGGGTTGCCGTCGCGGTACGGTACCCCCGTGATCACGCACGTCGATGTGTCAATTTTTTACAAGCGATATGCGACCCATTGCTTGGCCTGTAACTTTTGCGCAGACATGTGTTGTAGTTACGGTGTGGATGTCGATCTCCTACACCGGGATCGCCTGCTAGAACGTGCCGATGTGCTCGAAGCCTACGTGGGTGTGCCGAGGGAGCGTTGGTTCCAACCGGACGTCATTGACGACGACGAGATGCCGGGTGGAGGGTCTGTGCGAACCGCTGTCGATGGCCGTGGGTGTATTTTTCTCAACCAAGACGGACGTGGCTGTACGATCCATATGTTTTGCAATGAGATGGGGATCGACTATCAAGAACTCAAATCGATGGTCGATTGTCTGTTCCCGCTGACCGTAAACGATGGGGTCTTGGCGCCAGCCGATGAGGTTGACGACCGAACCTTGGTCTGTGTAGGAAACGGAGAGACGTTATACCGTGGGTTGCGAGACGAAGTGAAGTACTACTTCGGCGATTCCGCGCTTACGACGTTAGATGGTCTTGAACGTCGAACATCGAACGCTGAACATTGATTGTTGAACCTTCAGCGATCGGCGTTCGGCGTTCACTATGTCGCCAGACGAAGATCTGGAAAATACACGGACCATGCAAACCAGTACGCCATGAAGGCGTCATCGATCTGTCCGAGTTGTTCCCCGGCAAGTGGTCCGGCAATGGCCAATCCCAACTCGTCCCACGTCGAACCCGTCTCCGTGTCCTGCACCGTTCGGTTTGCGACACTGAGTATCGTGAACGTCAATGTTTGGCCGTTCACACGGCGATCAAACGCGACCGCTGCCTCTTCGTCGGTGACGTACGTGACGAGGAACGGCGTGTCACCCACGGTGTCGTTCCGAATACCATAGGAAGTCCCCTCGCCCAGGGTGCCAAACGGGAAGACAACCGCGTTCGAATCGCTAAACACGCCGAATACGAACTCCTTGGCTTGCCGATCGTCGTCGAAAGGCGCTGAGGGATAAAACAGTTCGCTGTCCCGCATATATGCGGCGTACGGATTTGCGTTGTAGTCCTGGGTTAGGAAACCCGTATTGAAGTTGAGCGTGGTGGTCTCGGGATGAATCTCTTTCCAGTGGGCCCACGTGGTTTCCAAAACGGGGAGTCGGCTTAGCGTCGTGCCACGGTCTGGACCGCATTGCGAGCCAAACATCATTTGGACCCACAGGCTGTTTTGCTGACGGTCGTACATCACGAGGTTGTTTTCGAACAACAGTCCAGAGACGCCGAAGTTTTTGGCGAACCCGTCGATTTGCGGATCGAACACGATGCCCTCCCAGCACCCGTTCGTCGTCAGTAATAGAGGGCTCGGCGTTTGCAACTGTGGTGACACCGGGTTGTGTGAGTGACGGAATCCCGTCTCGGACCTGCCCCTGGAAGAACAGGTCTTCAGGGATTGAGCATGACAGCTGTGATGGTGGTGGCGGCGGTGTGGGGCCATCACTACCGCACGCGAGCGCGAATCCCGCGAGTATGAGAGCGGCATTTTTAGAGTTCATAAATCGGTAACCGGGGGCTGCCAACAAGAGTTCCCCAAACAGTGGGTCTTCAGGCGTCATCCTCAGCTTTTGCCTGCGCGGCATCAAAGACCGATTTCCATGTTTTGAGAGACAGACGCTTCATTGCGCGTTTGACACGTTGCCTCCAGAAGAGCAAGCCGCCGAGCAGGCCCGAGACCCCAAGCACGATATCCGCTCGATCGAACAGGCCGTCTACCACGGTCTCCCAGGATGCCGGGAGGAGTCCATTTACGAGCCAGGGTACGGCGTTATAGAAAAAGGAAGGAATTTTGAGGGCCAAAGATGATCCGGCGGGTGGGTTCCGCAACATCTCGTTGAAAGCGGGAAACAGCCCT
>JAZDDC010000433.1:0-2232 GCA_036679565.1 Gemmatimonadota bacterium | reverse complement strand
GGCGAGATGAGAACCTATCTGACGGCATCCGACGCACCGATGCGTCCTACGCTTGCCCTTCGCGCCGGTGGAAAACGACTGTGGGGCACGTACGCATATTATGATGCCGCATACCTTGGCGGCCGTACCAACTTGCGGGGCTTCGCCGAGCAACGGTTCGCTGGTGACGCCGCAGTGTTCGGCAACGCAGAGTTGCGTTTGTTTTTGACTCGGTACCGAATCTTACTGCCCGGCGAATTCGGGATCTTCGGACTTACCGATGTGGGCAGAGTGTTCCTCGATGGCGAGTCATCGTCGCGTTGGCATGCCGCTGCCGGCGGAGGTATCTGGTTCGCATTTGTCGATCGCGCCGCTACCATGTCCGCCGCTATCGCACAGAGCAGCGAGTTGCGCGGATTCTATTTTCGACTGGGCTTCGCCTATTGATCGGACGCCGCTCATGAACGGACTCGTGCGCCTCGCTCGCGTTTCAGCCGATCGGGACGGAGTACCCCACAAGTATCGAAACCGCTCGGTCATCCCGATCCATTCGCCGGCCGATCGGGACACCTGGAGCCGGCGTCGGACCAACGGCGAATCGTGCTTCCGCGCCGAGACGGCCAGCACCAAGAAGGACCTGGACACCACCCCCTCCAGCAAGTTCAACCGTGAAACCTGGCGGACGATGACACTCGGCTCGTTCTACATCGGGCGCCTGCCCCGCATCGCGGTGTCGGCGCTCCCAGCTGCAACCGACGAGACCTCGCAGAACCGGCCCAAATGTGATGAACGGACGCACCATTGGTGTGGGTACAGAGAGCCGGGCGAGCACGGGGAACGCCACATAGTTGGCGCGCAACTCTTCAAACCGTGTGCGAGATGGGCCAACCCCCACCATCTCTCGGGTATGTGAACCGCCACGAGCAATCCAGCGCGCCTCACCTCGTACCGAGAACCAATCGAGCAAACGGACCGTGGCAAATACCCCTGCGGTGACGGTGGTCCGATTGCCATCACCAAAATCTGCATCCGGGAGTCTACCCGAAGGTCCAGCACCACCGGTAGGCACCAACGCCGAAATACCATCTTGGAGTCCCGAACGTGTAACACCGCCTACCACGCCAAACTGGATGCGCTGCGCGGCGGACGCGTGTGAGACGGCGGTGAGGACGGTTATCGTGATGATGGTCTGGGCCAATTGCATTTCCGCGCCTCGTGACTTCGGATGGCGTCCTTGTTACTGCAACTACCCGGGCTGGACTCAGCCGGTCACAAACGGATTCCTCATGCACCCCACTCGCGTATGAATGTCTCAGGCTGAACACCCAAGGCGTCGGCGATTCTTGTGATGTAGTTGAAATAGGCAATCACTTGGGTCGCGTCATGGATTGCCCTATCGTTCAACCCGAGCGCACGCAAATCGTCCAGATCTACCGGAGTCATTTCGCGTTGTCGTGACGTAACCCTAGCGGCGTATTCGCACAACGCACGGTCCACTGGAGTGAGTTCGGCCATGCGCCAATCTCGTACGATTTGATGCACGAACTCGTCCGCCCCGCCCTTCATACTGTCATCGACCTCTTCCCGGAGGTCGTGGGCATGTGCCTGAGTTCAGTAACGGCAGTTCAGTTCCGCGGAGACCACAGTGGCCAGGAGTTCACGCTGAACCCGTGTCAATGGTGACGATCCAAACATGATCGCCTTGTACACACCCATGCTGGCTTTCAAGACCATCACATTGACACTCATTATGTGTATGATGTTCCACACGCGTCCCGCTTGTGCCACGGCCGCGTCAAACTCCCGTTTCAGCGGTCCCGTGGCTTCATCAACGGGTACCTGATAAATCCAAGCCATAATGTCGCTCCCCACCGGTTTCAAAAAAAGTCACGGTTCGAACATTGTCAGCCCACCCACCACCGCGCTCGGGATCTTAATCACCCTGATTTCGTCGCAGTCGATGTTCGTGGGACCCGCCAAAGCGTTTGGATCTGGGACCGGAGGGAATCGAACCAAGAAGGAGTCAGGAACCGCCACGTTCGGTCGTCACGCGGCGGTTCTGGCTCATGGCGTGAGGTTATTTCGGCGAATGGAAAGCCACTCGGTTCCCTTCGGTGTCCGAGAAAATCGCAAAGTATCCAATCTCGTCCGAGATTTTCGTCTTGGGCATCATAACCTTGCCACCGGCCTTTTCAACGTTGCCAAGAGGCTGCGACAGATCGTCACCGCCGTTCAAATAAACAAGCGAGCCTT
>JAZDDC010000432.1:0-6780 GCA_036679565.1 Gemmatimonadota bacterium | reverse complement strand
GAAACTCTCGAATATGCGTTGAGAGCTGTTCCGGAAGATGTCTTTCGTTCGGCGCTCGGAAACGCCGGGCCAGAGGTTGCCCGAATAATGCCGGAATTACGGCGTAACTTCCCGGACATCCCGCCGGCAATAGAGCTGCCGCCGGAGCAACAACGCCGGTACTTGTTTAACGCTTACCGCGAGTTCGTGGGTCGTGGCGCGGCGATATCTCCTTTGGTGATTTTGTTAGACGATTTGCATTGGGGCGACGAACCCTCTCTGTTGCTCCTCGAACACTTGGCGCAACATATCCCGACGCAACGCTTGCTCCTCATCGGAACGTACCGGGACGTGGAGTTGGATGTTAACAAACCATTCGCTAAGACGCTGGACCGGCTGACGAGAAAACGAATGGGCGTCCGGATGATGTTGCGGCGTCTTCCACAAGACACCATAGCCGCACTGCTGGCCAGTCTTGCGTCTCAACCACCACCGGACGAGTTGGTTGCAATCATCTATCAAGAGACGGAAGGCAATCCGTTTTTCGTGGAGGAGGTTTATCACCATTTAGCGGAAGAAGGCCGGTTGTTTGATGCGGTCGGCAAGTGGAAGGCCGACCTTGAGGTTCGGGAACTCGATGTGCCAGAAGGCGTGCGCCTGGCGATTGGGCGGCGACTGGAGCGGGTCAGTGCCGAATGCCGGAAGACATTGACGACCGCTGCAGTTATTGGACCAAAGTTCGAACTCGACGTGCTGGTTGACGTGGAGGAGTCGGACGTTGATTCGCTACTCGACGTTTTGGAAGAAGCAGAAAGAGCAAAGCTCATTCACGGTGACGCATCACGGCAAGGCACGCTATACAAGTTTGCGCATGAACTGATTCGCCAAACGTTAGTAGCGGCATTATCTGTTCCGCGTCGGCAGCGGAAGCATGTCAAGATCGCAGAGGCATTGGACAGCCGACTGGGTGTTGATGTTGACGCGAATGTTTCCGATCTGGCTCATCATCTCTACCAAGCTGGTGCGGCGGCTGATTCCGACAAGGCGATTTCAGTCCTCACGAAGGCCGGCCGACAGGCCTTGGAAAGCGCGGCTTTCGAAGAAGCGCTCTTGAACTTGGACCGCGCGACGTCAATCGCCGACGAAATGCAGCCGAAGCAGCAAGCGGAACTCATGTGGCTGCGTGGGAAGTCACTGCGGGGCGTCGGGCGGTGGCGTGATGCCGCAGCACAGTTGATCGAGGCGGGACCATTGCTTGAGTCGTTGGGTGATTTAGACAATGCGGCATTAGTCTATGCTGATCTCGCCTGGGTGATAGCTTGCTTGCGACACGTGGATTTTTTACGGCGTGTCTGGGCGATTACGAGGCGGGCATGCAACAGATGGATCAAGCCGAGGCCATGGGAGAACAGTTGAGCGACAAGCACGCCGTGGGTACAGCGATCCATTGGAAAACGATGACCGTTCGCCACTACGCGATGGCACACGAGCAAGTGAGGCTTGGCCAGGTTGCGTCGGGCGTTTTGCAGGCGGTCAACGATCGTTGGGAACTTGCACAAAGCTGGGCTGTGTTGCAGGACGGTCTTCTCTGGGCTGGACGTCTTGACGAGGCGTTGGCGATGAGCCCGAAAATTCGGTCGCTGGTCGACGAGGTGGGCAATTTCGGCGCCGGTATGTTCGAGGACATGGTTAGTGGATTCGGCGCATGGATTAGTGACGGTGAAATAGAAACATTTGATGCGTTCGGTATGCGCTATCGAACCGTTTGGGCGAAGGTCGGTCCATGGGCCAGGTTCGGGTACGTTTTTTCCGCGTATGCTCATTTTTGGAACGGGCAATGGGACAGTGCTGAAGCCGGGGTGGTCGAAGGTGCCGAGGACTTCCCAGACAATTTCTGGACGGGGATGTTCCGCGGGTGGCAGTTTGTCATCAAGGCCTATTCGAAGCACAAGGATGCTCGTGCGGTGTTGTCTGCTTATGACCGCTACCTACCCAAACCAGGCGAGGTAGCATTCACGGGCAACCGATTGTATCTCCTCTGTGCCATCGAGGGCCTCACAATCCTCGGTGATCGGTCACAGGTCAGTCAACTGTACCAGCCGGTCACAGAGGTCATCGAAGACGGCTTTATCGTTTGGGCAACCGGGTTGGTTGAATGTTATGCTGGTATCGCCGCGGCCGCGGGCGAACAGTGGGACTTGGCCGAGCTACATTTTGAAACCGCCCTCGAGCAGGCAAACGACATCCCACACCGGCTGGCACAACCGGAAACTCGACGTTGGTACGCGTGGATGTTGCTCGATCGAAACAATACAGGTGATCGAGAGTTGGCTAGGACGTTGCTGACGGAAGCCATCCATGATTATGAGAAAATGGATATGCCAAGACATGTCGACCTAGCCAATGAACTTCTTGCCACAGCGATGGAGTAGATTCGTATCGATGTCTGCCGTTGCCGATCGTTTTTCAAACGCCCTGTCGGATCGTTACAAGGTCGATCACGAAATCGGCGCCGAGCGGTTCCTTCAGGAAATCAAAGCCGCCGCCAATTTGCAACATCCCCTTATTCTGCCCCTCTTTGATTCGGGCGCAGTTGATTCCTTTCTCTACTATGTCGCCGTTCGTGCAAGGCGAGACATTGCGGGACAAGCTCAGGCGCGAGACACGGCTTTCTATAGAGGAAAGCGTTTCTATCGCAAAAGCCGTTGCAAGTGCCCTCGAAGTGGATGGCCGGGCCGAACGTATGCGTTGGCGTGCATGTTGTACGAGATGTTGGTTGGTGAACCGCCCGACACCAGTCCGAATGCCCAAGGATCATGGCTAAGCGTTTCACCGATCCGGTGCCCTCGCCAAAACGGTTACGCCAACCAGTATCAGACGCGCTCGACTCGGCGATCAGCAAGCCCTTTACTCCTCGCGCACGCGTAGCGCCCGCAAACGCAAGCAGTCCCAATTGACAAAGATCAACAACCGTGACACACCCGGGAAAGCGATGTTCAAGCTGAACAGTATACCGATGTGAAACAGGAAACCCAGCGGAATAAGAACGTAGCGCGCGGCGCGCGAGAAAAGCACCGCGGGGAACGCAAGTTCGAACACCACGGAACCGAATGCCAATAACCAAAGCAACAACGGTTGACCGGTCAGAAAAATCCCGAGCTTTGTGAACGTGACCGGCTCGGTGAGATTCGAATACAAAATGTATCCTCGCATGTTCTCGACCGAGATCCAATTGAAGCCCGTCCACATGAGCTTGGCCCACCCGCTGAAGAAATAGATCTGGACCACGAACAACTGGAGCAAGCGAAGGGGCCAGCCGTATTCCCAATCGTCCCTCGGTGAACGGCGGCGCACACTCCACACGTCCGCACATGGCGCAAATGCGAGGACCGCCGTCGCCAGGATAGTGATCTCGAATCCCCGCGTCGTGGGTTCGGAGGTAATGATCACCGTCTCGAGCGGCGCAAGATGGTAGAGCAGAACCGCTGACAAAAGGAACGAGATGTGCGGCCAGAGTCCCAACGCGGCTGCAATCAGCGCTGCCAAAGCTATTGCCTGAACACCGTATTCAATTTCTGGGTGACCATGGAACATCAGGTAACGCCACTGCACGTGGGGCGAGACTGCGGCCCACATTTCGGCCGGGAGTCCGGACATTGATGGAAGATCTCGGGATAACAGAAGCCAAACCCCATGGAGGGAAAACAACACGCGGGCCGCCGCAAGGTTGTACGGTGAGCCCTTTGCAAACCAGAACCCATTCCACCACCGCACCGGCCGGTCCAGAAACGCCATCATGGACGGGCAAAGTATTCGTAGTGGAGTTCGCTCGTCGGTGTTTCGGCGCGCCAAACACGTTCTGGGTCGGACCAAGCGGCCCGGTTCCAGGTGATCCGGTACCACCTCAATCCCAGGAACGGTGCTGCGGGGACATCTGTGGGTTGATTCCAAATTGGACGGTAGGTATGAAACAACGGGATCGCTAGCGGACCGAGGACTCGGTCGAAATTGCCGATGGGCAGGTCTTCGCGTCCGCGCACCCGCGCATGCTCCGCCAATTCAAGAAGAAACTGGGCCGCGACTTCCTGCTGGGTCCCGCTCAGCCGCGGAAATCGCCTGTCGAACCACTGCCGTAGTTCCCAGAAACTGATGGGCTGCCAAGCCCGGAAGTCGATCGCGTGTTCTTCACCGGCTTGGTCCACTCCCATCCAACGTGTGGTTGAGAGTGAATCCGGCGCCGGCGGACCGAAGAGCGTCCACATATGGAAGGGGAAGAGGCTGGTCCGTTGACTGAGACCAATCGCGCCTGTCACCAAAACCGTGTACGCCAAAAAGACGTTCACGGCTCGTTTCCGACCGAGCCTGACGGTTCCCGATTCGCGCAGCAACACGAACCCGCCACCAACAAAACCAAGGAATACTATCGAGGCCACGATTGTACGGATCAACTTGCCTCCTGAGCTAAAAAGCCTGCCCGCACCGGTCGAGCGCGAGACCAGGGATAGACTCAACGGCCTGGCACGCGGCCACCAAGACGTCTAAATTGAAGCCGTCGTGACAACATAAGAGAACCCTGGAGCGCAGGTTGTGAAGCAGTTCGTCAGAAACTCCGATGTCGAGGCGGCCCCGATGCTGGACGAAACCGTCCTCTACAACCCGGTACGAAACAAGTTCTGCGTGCTCAATGAAACCAGTGCGCGAGTGTGGGAACACCTCGCGAGTCCGGCTAGTCTTGAACAGCTGCAGGCCGCAATTTGTCAGGAGTTCGATGGCGCCGACGAAGAAGTCGTGGCCCGAGATATCAAGGGGCTGCTCGAGGAATTCGAATCACTGGACCTTGTCAAAACAAGTTAAAACCGTAGTTTCTTGCCAATCAGAAACCCACCACGGCGGTTGATTATGCCAGACCAGTCATTGGATAAACCCCTGTACAAGACCCCTACTGTCACTGTGATGGACGATCAAGAAGTCCTGAAAGTTTTTCAGGTAACAAGTGCCGGCATGTCTTGGTGGGGCGGCCAATAACCTCAAGTTTGCCAATGTGTCGTCGGCGCGGTTCACGTGATCCACGCCGATCGTGTCTCTAACACCTTGCCAACTCAGCAATTTCGGTTCGGAGACGGGCAGCTCGTTCTGGAATGTGATGAACCGGAATGCGCGTGCCTCTTTGCGGACCTATATAAGGAATGCGCGGTCCTTGATGCAACGGAACCGTGCCCGACGGTACGTTGCTCGATCGTCCCCCACGGCAATAAGGGTGAAACCCGGATCTCATTTGACGGTATCGATCCGTTCGACTTAACGGGTTTTGCCGTCTCCCTCTTCAAAGAGATGGATTGCCAGCGTGTCAAAGCCCCCGCAGGTTGGCAGGCAGTCGAGACAAAAAGACGCCCGGGAAGAATTGCGTTTTCCGACACGGAGATCGTTGCATCCCGCGGTAGCCCTTGGCGGTGGCTCGTCGCAATGCTCGCGCTCCACCTCGTCATCCGAACCCAACCCGAGGTGTTCTTTTTTCACGCGGGCTCGATTAGCGTGCGTGACCACGGCGTCCTGCTGATAGGCCCCGCGAACTCAGGGAAAACCACCCTCGCCCTTGCGCTCGCCGACAGAGGCCACGGGTTCCTAGGAGATGACTACGCTGCCCTGAGGGTGACAAGCAACGAGCTGCTCCCATTCAGACGCCGTCTTTCAATTCGTCCCGGACCGTGTGCCGCAGGTGTTCGCCACGCGTTGGACGGCCGCCGATGGCCCACCCGCACATTGACGGATGGCTCGGTGAGGTACCTCGTGCATGCCGAAGACCTTTTTCCGTTCCCCAAACCTGCCCCGGTTCCCCTGACATCGATAATATTCCTGAGTGAGCGAGGCGATGCGCCAAGGTTGATACCAATGCGCGCGTCGCACGGGCCCCTCGAGCGACTCACGCCACTGGCGAGCACTTTTCAAAGCGCACCGCCCGGTGCGGTAGCATTGGGCTTGGCGAAACTGATCACACGGGTTCCGAGCTATCTCCTTGAACCCGGCACCATACCCGAGACCGTGCGTCTTGTGGAAGAGCTTTTGGAGAACTGATGGCATACGACGTTCGTCAAAAAGCCGACATCGTCGGCACACACCGCTTCATCTGCGTGCGCTTAATGGAAACGCTGGCACGTTGGGTTCCGACGACACCGGAGCTCGAGGCAAAGGCGCTTTTTGGACGTCACCTCTGGGATCTCGCGCAGCACGCCGACCAGTTTGGCCAGCGAACCGCTGAGCTGCGTGCCGGACTCCACCACAGCCGTGAACCGGCCCGCGGTTTCTTGGACGTTTTGGAATCGTTTGCGAACACCGAAGACACCACGCGCCGCATCGACGGTTTTTATGACGCCGTGCTCCCCTTTCTCAGCACGGCGTACGAAACGTATTTGGAGAACACCGACGACCTGCTTGACGAGCCGACGGTGCGGATTCTTCACCGCTTGCTCGCCGACCATCCACGCATGCGAGCACAACGAGACGAGCTGCTTGGTGAGCGGCCTGACCTCGCCGCCGATGACAAGACATTCAGCAACGACCTTCGCCGATCTCTCGATGCTGCCGGGGAGGTCGTGAACTATCGAGCACAACCTGCCGGAGCCAACGGATGAGTGTTGCCGCACCAAAAACCAAGGACGTCCGCGGTGTTACGCTGGCGGATGACCCGGCGCGCGAAGCGTGCTTCACGGTCGTGAACACCGACGACGAGATGGTTGATTGGCCGGACATGTCAGTCGACTCGCGGCGCGAACGGTTGCACCGCCACATGAACAACGAAACGGG
>JAZDDC010000431.1:0-2821 GCA_036679565.1 Gemmatimonadota bacterium | reverse complement strand
CGAAGGCGTTGGTCGTTCTACCACTGGTGCAGTGGTGAGCGCTTCCGTTTTGGTGTTGCTGCTCGATGCTGCTCTCGCAAAGATTTTGTTGCCGGGTTGATGATGCGTCCGTTGCAATCGTCAATCTCTACGTCCCAAACGTCTACCCGTCGAGCAAGTTGGTCGGACCGGGCATCGCGTGCAGCACGGAGTTCTGGCCACGCAGATCAATGCGCCAAGATCCATGATGCCCTGATTGAATTCCCATGCAGAATCCCGATTCTGTGGAATGAGCGCGGCGGTCGTCTTGTAAAGACGCCGGTTAGGTTCGGCTCCTTGCCCCAGTTTGGGATGAAACGCTCGACGAACGACACGCTCGACGTTCGTGTCGATTGCGGGCACACGTTTTTGATACGCAAACGCAGAGACTCCACCGTGGGGAAGCGTCGCAGGAACCTGTCGTAGTAGTCGATTACACGGTTGACCTGCGTCTGCTGCAGCATGAATTCGGAGACCAACACCTCGTACGGTTCACGAGTACGACGCCACGGCAAGTCACGCCCCTGGTTGCGGAACCACTTCAAAAGCCTCCGTTTGAAGGCCAGTCCCCGCGCGGGTGCTTTTCGACTGCGATTCATGACCAAGAATATGATCGCGATATCCTAGGCGGAGGAACCACCCGGATCCCGAACTGGACTGTGAACCCCAGTCACGAGAAGGATGCTTCGGGCAAAGGGCTGGCAGCTGGCAGCTGGCCGCCGGCCGCCCAACAGGCGGCGACATGATCGCTCTTCGCAATGTCCGTAAGAGCTTTGGCGAGAACACCGTTCTTGACGGTGTCGATTTCGACGTGCAGCAAGGCGAAACGGTCGCGTTACTCGGCCCGTCCGGGACCGGCACAAGCGAGCTCTTGAAACATATCAACGGTTTAATACATCCTGACTCAGGGTCGATCTTGGTTGATGATCAGGACGTTTCACACCTTTCGCGTCGGGAGCTTTCAGCGCTACGGCAGCGTATTGGGTACGTTTTCCAGTATGGCGCGTTGTTCGACTCCATGACGGTGGCCGACAACATCAAATTGGGCATCACGGACGAGGACCACTCGCGTGATGAAGCGTACTGCGAAGAACGGGCGTTTCATTGCTTGGATCTTGTCAACTTGGCGCGGGAAGTTGCGTTTCGCCTGCCGGCCGAGATATCGGGTGGAATGAAAAAGCGAGTTGGCATCGCGCGCGCTATTGCCGGTGAGCCAACGTACCTCTTGTATGACGAACCCACGTCGGGTTTGGACCCGGTGAACGCGGACATCATTGATTCGCTGGTGGAGAAGCTTCAGCAAGAACTCGGAGCGACGAGTGTCGTTGTAACACACGACGTGAGAGGCGCATTTCGGGTCGCAAATCGAATTGCGCTCCTCAAAGATGGAAAGATCCGAGCAATGGGTACGGCACAGGATCTCATCGACAGTGATGATCCGGCCGTGCGCCAGTTTCTCGAACGTGATATGGAAACGATGTTCAAGGACTGAGCGGAATCGACAATGGATCTTTACTACAAACAAGAAGTTTCAGTTGGGCTGTTGGTCATCGCGGCCTTGATCGTTTTTGTGGTCGGTACCATGTGGTTGGCCGGCACGCCGTTGGGCGGTGGCAATCGTACTGACGTGGATATCCAGTTTGATGACGTCAGCGGTTTGACCGTGGGCGATCCGGTGCTGGTGTCCGGATATAACGTCGGGCGTGTCTCCGAGGTCGATTTCCGTTCGGTTGGACAAATAGTGGTGACAATAGAATTGCGCGAAGACCTCGCGCCGCATGCCGATGCAACCGCATCTGTGGGTGCCCTCGACTTTTTGGGTGCGATGAAAATTAATTACAAACCCGGAACGGCGCCGACGATGTTGGGTGAGGCTGATGTCCTAATCGGCTCGCAAGAGGCGGGACTGACCGACGGTATTCCGGAACTGAAGGACCAAGCCTCGTCTGTGATGATGGGTCTGCAGGAATTTGTTACACCGGAAACTGCGGACAATCTCAATGCAACGCTAATGTCAATCCAACGGGCGCTGGACCGTATGGCGGGTCTTATCGACGGGCCGGGATCGGGTTCTTCTCTCACCGGTACGATGGATGCCATGCAGAGTGTCGCACTGCGCATCGATTCAATTTTGGCCAACCCAGCGATCGATGAGTCTGTCAATCGACTTGACGACGTCATGGAGAGTTTGCAGGAGATGACCGAAGGTCTCGTGGGGACGACGAATTCTCTCAACACGCTCATCGCGAAGCTAGAAAATGGTGAGGGGTCAATCGGCATGGCACTCAACGATTCCACCTTGCACCATGATGCGCACGAACTCCTGGTCGCAATCACGGAGTTGGTCGATGACATGAAAGAGCGACCCGGTCGTTATTTTCATCTGAAAGTTTTCTGAGCGGCTAAACCTTGCTGTCAGTGACATTTCTTGGAACGTCGGCCGCGCGGCCGACGGTTGAGCGTGGTGTGTCGTCACTCACAATGGTGCGTGAGGGGGAGACGCTGATGTTTGATTGTGGAGAGGGCACACAGCGTCAGATGATGCGTTTCGGTGTATCGTTTGCGCTCGACACAGTGTTTTTTACACACTTTCACGCCGATCATTTCTTGGGCATCATAGGTTTGTTGCGCACACTTGGTCTGCAGGGGCGCACCGAACCCATGCACTTCTTTGGGCCGCCCGGTGGCAAACGGCTTCTTGGCGAGGCAATGTCACTTGGTGTGGAGCGTGTTCCCTTTCCCGTTGATATCGAAGAGGTGAAACCCGGCGACTGTCTGAAACGCGGTGAATATGAAATTGAGG
>JAZDDC010000430.1:14046-17642 GCA_036679565.1 Gemmatimonadota bacterium | reverse complement strand
TCGGTCAAGATGCGGCGCCCAGCGATGACGGTTCCCATATCGAAATTTCACTAGTGACCTTTGGGCCTGGTCGTATCTATTGGGAACGATTCGGACACAATGCCATTCGCGTACGCGATACTGTCACAGGTGCCGATTCGTTGTACGACTACGGTCGGTTCAGCTTTCAGGAGCCAGGCTATTTATGGAATTTTGTACGTGGCAGATCGGACTATTGGATGGGGTCCGCGTCCTCACTCCCCTTGATGAGACGATACGCGGCGGTCGGGCGTGCGGTTTGGATTCAAGTGTTGGACCTGACGCCGGAACAGCGCGTCGAGTTGCGTGACTTCCTTTTGTGGAATGCTCGACCGGAAAACGCCTATTACCGCTATCACTACTTCTACGACAATTGTTCTACGCGTCTGCGCGACGCCCTGGATCGTGCAACGGGCGGGCAGATTCGGCCACAGCTCGAAGCTATCGATGTGGAATCGACGCTCCGTTTTCATGCACAGCGTATGACCGCCGATAACCTGCCTTTGTACACGGGATTCGTGATCGGCCTCGGGTCGCCCGCTGACAAACCACTCACGGCTTGGGAAAGCGCCTTCATTCCAATGAAGCTCATGGAATACATGCGTGACATCACGGTGAGCGCGCCGGATGGAGGGCAACGGCCGTTGGTTCGTGCCGAGCACACGTTCTTTGCAGGAGAGATCCCGCTACCACCGGATTCGCTACCACGTTATCTCCCGCTTTTCCTGGGAATCGGACTGGCGTTCGCGGCGGGTTTGATATTCGTGGGCTTACGCGAATCCAAAGCGCAAACGTCACACAAGTTGTTTGCATCGTATGCCGTAGGATGGTCGTTACTCGTGGGGGTCGGCGGCAGCGTGCTGGCGTTCCTCTGGATATTCACCGACCATGATACGTCGTATTGGAATGAGAATCTGTTCTTCTTCACACCAATCGCGTTGCCCATCGTTATCGCGTTGCCATTGGGGCTGCGCAGGATACGTGGCATGGTGAAACTGACGGTCATGCTTGCGGCCGCGGTTGCAGCTTCGTCGGTGGTGGGGTTGGTCGTACAACTATTACCTTGGTTTAACCAAGTGAATGGTCAAGTCATTGCATTGACCTTACCGACAAATGTCGCCCTGGTTATCACCGTTTTCATGGTGCTTGGTCACCCGGCGCGTCATCAACCCGTGGCATCTGTCTCCACGGCATAGTCGTCGCCATAAAATTTGGCTGTGCTCCTCGTATGAAACGTGATGGCGCGGATCGGTTCGTATTTAGGGTTCGCCAGACCGTGCAGTACTTCCAGCATCTCGTTCTCCCAGACATAAACTGCCATTGGTACAGAAACACGGGGTGTGTCGTGGTGCGATTTGTCGCGTGGCTTACCTACGCGATGGGTTGTGGATGGCAAAATATCGTTGGTGATTCGTTGCATGTAATCGCCCGTGTTCAAAATGATCGAACCGGGCGGCGCCTTGAGCCGAACCCATTTCCCATTGGCCTGATTCCATACTTGCAAACCGTCCACTTTCGGAGCAGGTAGAATGGTGAAGAGATCAACGTCTTCATGTCCCAGTAGCCTCCCCGCTCCCGATGCGTCATCCTGTTCGGTGATTGGCGGATAATAATTTAGTCGAAGACCGAAATTGGTGTCCGTCAGTTTGCCGTCGTAAAGAGATGGCTCGACGCCAAGGTAGCGAAAAATGCTCTGTGTCACCGGAAGAATTATCTTCTCGTTTGCCAAAACGATTTGGCGAAAGAACGGTTCATCAGTCGCATCGGGCCAGAAGTCTGCCGTATTGAACGGCTCATCCCCTGGCTGTTCGATATCAAAAGCGCGGCGACAAAAAACCCAACCCTCTACCAAATCGGGGTGTATGTCGCTGGTTTCTTTGATGGGGAAGTAACCTTGACTCACCGATCCAAATCGCTCGGCGCGAAACTTCATTTTCGTTTCGAGATCGACTCGGGAAAATAAATCGATAACACGTTGCTCAGCATCTTCATGGAGCTTTGTATCGACTTCGTGCCCTACTAGAATTGCAAAGCCGATCTCCTGCATGGCCGACCCGATTGCCTCCGCAAACCGTTCCTTGCCCGTTTCGCCGCCATAGAGGAAGTCCGCCATGTCGCAGGTTTTTATCTCGAATTCTTCGTCAAATTCCTCCTGGCCTTCGGTCTCGGCCAGGTGGTACGTATGGTGTTTTTCCACCTGATCGTATTTAGTGAAATCTTGATTGACGGCCGCTACATCTGGTTTTTGTTTCTCTGGCATTGCAAACTCGCTCATCGAGGATCTGTCTGTTCAATGGTAGAAGGTTGTATGGTCCGTCGGAAGGTTAGCCCAAGCTTTGCATGATGTATCCAATCAACACGACCGCAAGCGCAGCGGGCACCACCCATTTGATCCAGTTGTAGTATATCGCAGGCCAGCTTCCCGAATCGGTGCCAAATACTTGTCGCAGCGTTGTGACCCGTCCCAGACCCCAGGTAAGTGCGATCAGCGTCAGAGCGCTGCCAAGTACCTGCATCCCTGATCCAAAGATTAAGTCCAGCGGACCGATGAGCCCGGGATTTAGAGCGGTCGGTACCATGAGAACTGCCTCAACCGCACATACAACGAGGACGGCCTTTCTAATGGAAAACCGAAACGAGTCGGTCAACGCGCCGACCAAGACCTGAAACGCCGCGATGCTCGAAAGATACGCTACGAGACCGAGACCCAACAAAAAAAGCGTGCCGAGTACGCGACCAAACCGGATCTGTTCGAACAATGCCGGGAGAGTTTCAAAAATCAACCGTGGTCCTGTAGACAAATCGATGCCAAAGACCAACGTTGTTGGTACAATGAACAGCGCTGCGAGTAGTGCTGCGCTTACGTCGCCGGCTGCCGTCCAGACCGCGGGTTTCGGAATGTTTTCTTCCGATCTCAAATAACTTCCGTAAATCACGTAAAACGTACCGCCAAGACTCAGGGAGAAGAACGCCTGACCCATAGCCGCGAAAACCGTCGTCGCATTTAGTTGTGAAAGGTCCGGTCGTAGAAACGCTGATAAACCGGAGAGGGCACCTGGAATCGTGAGTGAAGACACGATCAGGTATGTAACGATGACACCAAAAAACGGAACAAAGAATTTGCTGATTCGTTCGATGCCGTCATTGAGGCCTTTTGACAACACGTGTGTTGCCGTGCCGATGACGGCCAATGCGATTGTTAGTTGGAGAGCGCCACTGTCAAGACCGTTCGTGTACGCCGCACGTGTGGTGTCGGAAAAACCTCTGAGGAGCGAGAAGCCTGCCGTATACGCGACGTTCGCAACGACAACAATGTAGTACGAGTTTGCGACAAGAACGGTAAAAAGCAACAGGGCACCAACGGCGGAACCGGGTTTGCCAAGCGCCTGACGAAAAGCGCCAAGTGGTCCACTCCGGGATTCTCGGCCAAACGCCCATTCGCCCATGAGTGCCGGCAGCGCAAACAGCAATACGAATCCGATATATACAAACAAAAATGCGCTGCCACCGTATCGTCCCATCATGTATGGGAACCGCCACACGTTGCCAAGTCCCACGGCGACACCGATCATGGTGAG
>JAZDDC010000430.1:0-14017 GCA_036679565.1 Gemmatimonadota bacterium | reverse complement strand
GACCTGACGTTGCGTCACAGGGTTGCGCCTGCTTCCTGGTACAAAGGTTTAATACGGTGTCTTACGTTAACCAGCGCGAGAACATAGGTTGATGGCACTCGCACGCGGATGGCAAGGTGAGTGTAATCTGGTACGTTCTGGTTCCGATAGTACTCGTCGTGTTGGTTCTGTTTTTTGGGAGGCCTTTGCCAATCAAAGACGACAACGCCGCGAGTGAGAGCGGAAAAGCTCAAGAGGAGTAACCTTCCGGCCTACCGGCGATGTTTTACCTGCACGCCACGCACGATACTCTTTCCCCCAAATCTCGAACTGATGTCGTCCACGGACTGTGCGAGCGCGAAGTCACGGACTGTCTCGAGGCCGTCGCGCTCCGTGGTCGCCTCCGCGAACAGATCCAACTGCGGTACACGCCGTTCTTCAAGCTGAGAGATCGTAACACCCAAAAGCCGCGCCTTCGTACGGCGATCGTCACGGAGCTGTCTCAACAAAATACGAGATGTTGTGATGATGACACGGTCGGTCGATACGGGACGCGTCAACGTTTTTCCTGCCGATCGTACCGTGAAGTCAGAGTCTTTGATTTTGATCGTAATCGTACGACCGCCAAGCCCCTTTTTTCTCAGATCCAACGCGACTCGGGTCGAAAGTCTTACCAATTGCTCGTCCAATTGCTCGTCTGTTTCGATGTCTCGCGAGAATGTCTCCTCATGGCCTAGGGATTTTCGCTGGAAACCCTTCGAGACATGTGCGGCGTCTTCCCCGCGGATTCGTTGAAACAGCCAACTGCCGGCACGAGTGCCAAACCAGTCGCAGAGCTTTTCCGACGAGATTGCAAGAGCGTCGGCCACGGTGTGCAAGTTGTGTTTTGCCAATTGTTGTTGGAACTTTGGCCCCACCATTGGGACATCGCCAAGGGCCCGGGCTCCCATGAACTCTTCTTCTGTCCCGGGCGGGACGATATGGACACCAGTTTGTTGCCGACCCGGCCTCGGCTTTGCCACTTTGGCTGCGATCTTGGCGATGATTTTTGAACTTCCACCACCGATGGACACATACAGCCCCGTTTCGGCCAATACGTTTGCGCGGATGCGACGGGCCGTTTTATCAAAGGTCTCATCCGCATACAACTTTTCGGTACCCGACATGTCAAGGTAAAACTCGTCGATACTCGCCGGCTGGACCACCGGGGTATAACGTCGCAGAACTTTCAGTATTTGTTTACTCTTTTGCACACACGCGTTGCGTGCGACGGGTACAACCTTGGCGTTGGGACAGAGCCGGAGGGCTTGTGCTGTCGGCATTGCGGAACGTACACCGTATTCGCGAGCTTCATACGATGCCGACGTAACGACACCGCGACCATCGGCGGATCCGCCTACAATCAATAGCGATTCGCGACCGGCACCTTCCGGGTCCGCCAGCTTGGCGACCGATACGAAGAATGCATCGGCGTCGGCCAGTAAGATCCGTTTTGTCACCCAGGTGTGACTACCTGTTTGTTCCCGTCATTGTCCACGACAAGCACCATGCCGTTGCCTTCCGGTCGCGCGATGAGCGCCACCCGTGCTGTTCCGTCGTCAGCGTTCAACTGAATGCTCGGCATGTCATTCCACGCGATGCCGATGGTAATGCGTGTGTTGTTTTTGGAATCCTTGAACGTGACGGTCGGTGCGCCGGACTCTGCGTCGCACGCCAAGATCGCTCGTGTTTTGCCCTTACGATCGATCAGTTCAAAACGTTCGGCGCGCACTACGTTTTCGCTCATGGATCGTTTGTCTCCTATCTGTACGTCAACGACACCGGCTCATGAATGCCTGCCGTGCGTCGCGCGGATTGTTCAGGGTTTTGAAAAAATCATCGAAGTATTCGGTGATGTCACGCTGATTCCGTTCGTCCAACCCGTCAATCATCACGATCTCTTCGTAGAGAATGTCGCGTTGTTCCACGAACCATTCAAAAATCATTGCAAAATCGTCGGCCGTGCGGCACATGCCACGATATAAACGGTCACGCACGCTGCGAAGACGTAGTCGTTCGTCCGGTTCGGCATATCGGGCATCCACGACTCCGGTCCAATCAAAGTCATATGGTATGGGATAGAAATCGCCCTGTGTGCCAATGACGATTATGTTGTGCATCCCCACCACAGACCAATCCGTGTTACCAATCATGTACTCGAAAACATCGACGATACCCATCATGTCGGGTTGCATGGCGTCTGGCGGCAACGGCTGTGTGAGTACTTCACCGCCAAGACGGTTCGCCAATTCGTCTTCATGTTCGATGAAGAACCCGTAACGGGTCATCGTGTCTTCCCGCCCCGTCGTGTCTTGATACGTGATATGTGCTAGTCGCACACGATGACTGGCCTCGCTCAAGTTGTTGTACAGCCGATAAATCAGATATTCTTCCAAAACGTTTTGCTCGTACTCGTCACGGCCGTTCTGGCAATGTGTGACGAGCTTGATCTTGTCCTGGTTCTGGAAAACCGTTCCCGGCAACTGACCTTTTTTCAAGTTGACTCGCAACGGCGGGAAATTACAGTTGCGACGCTGCCGCCGAAAATGGCCGCGTGTGCGAATCTGAATGTCAAGCGTTTGCAACCCGCCATCGGGCTGAGCGTATGTGAGTGTTCCCTCGTGTTCTGTACGTTCCAATGAGTCAATGTCGCGCAAAAGAGTACGCATGTCGGTTGCAATTACGATTTGCAACGGCTCTATCGAGTCAAATAAAACTGTTTGCTCAGAAGAACCTGCCGGCGCAACGGATGTTTGCGAACCGGCGAGCGCATTCGCGACGGTCACCAGCGATATCGTGGCGAATGCAAAGATTGAGCACATCGGTAGTGGCGCTCGATTCATGGCCCGACCCTCCTTGGGCGACTGCGGATTGTGAGCGGTTCACTGAAAGTTATAGTCATCGGGCGGATTCTCGAAGTCTGTTGAGCTGGCCACTAAATCCACGCGAGTATGCCACTAAATCCACCCGAGTATGCCACTAATCCACGCAAGTATGCCACTAAATCCACGAAACACACGAAACCCTACCCCTCACCAAAACTAGGGTTCTTTCTTTGTTTTGGCCCATTTCGTTTGACCAATCTTTTGTTCCGTCGGTTCCGCGGCCCCTTCCCGGGGTGGGGTTTCGTGCGTTTCGTGGATTTGGTGGCCAAAAAAAAGACGGGACCAGCAACCTGCCGATCCCGTCAAAAGTAGTCCCCCGGTCCCAACGGATTCTTACTCCCCGCCAGGCCGCCTACGAGCTGAGCTGGATCCGCGCGAGCCACTTGAGCGTGCCGGAGCCGATCGCGTAGAGCTGGACGGGGGCCGTCGAGCCGAGCTACCGGACCGTGACGAACTCGGCTTTCTCACAGAACTTCCGGATCGAGACGAACTACTGGCGGGTCGCCTGGCCGCGCTGCCGGACCGTGACGAACTCGGCTTTCTCACAGAACTTCCAGATCGAGACGAACTACTGGCCGGTCGTCTGGCCGCGCTGCCGGATCGAGACGAACTACTGGCCGGTCGTCTGGCCGAGCTGCCGGACCGTGACGAACTGCTGGCTGGCCGCCTGGCCGAGCTGCCGGACCGCGATGAACTGCTGGCCGGACGCCTGACGGCACTCGATCTGGTTGAACTACTCGACGGTCGGCGTACACCCGAACTGGAACGCCCCGATGACGAGCGTGTTCCTGCGCTGGACCGAGCCGGCTGACCGCGGCGTTGAAGTGTGGGCCTGGACTGAGTGCTCCGATTCCCTTTGGAGCTTGTCGCACGGCGCGTGTTTGCGTTCACCGAACCCCGCGAAGGTGTTGGTGTTGACCTCGTGCCCCGGGTGGGTGTGGCCGCTTTCCGTTCCGGCGTACCGTTGGCGGCTCTCGCGCGGTTTCCTCCCCGTCTCACCGGTTGAACCCGACCGCGAGTGGGCATGGTTGCCGCAGTTCCGCGTCGGGCCGGATTTGACTCGGAAGTCGAACGTGTTGGTGTCCGCGTGGCCGTGGCCCCGGTTGCCCGGCGCGCCGTGCCCGAACGACTCGGTGCCACCCGCGTGGGTGTGGCCACTCGCCGGCCCGTGTTAGTCGTGGCGCTACGCGTAGCTACCGCAGTTCTCCGACTCGGTGAGGTACGTGTGCCGCTGACCGTAGTGGCACGCCGGCCACTGTTCACCGTCGATGCGGAGGCCACCGCAGTTCGGCGGTTGTCTGTAAATGTGGTCCGAACGGCCGGGCGCTGCCGCCCCGCATTTGCCGCTGCTACCGTTCCGACCGGAGTGCGGCGGCGATAGTCCACGGCGTTGGCTGGTGTTCGTGTCTTGAAGGTGTAACGGCTTGTGACCGACACGCCTCCGTGGGAACCGCGATTACCGGCGACGTAGACGGGATAGTACCCACCGTATCCTCGACCATATCCTCGACCGTAATAGCCATAACCGCGACCGTAGTAGAACGGATCGTAGTAACTACCGTAATAGAAGGGATCGTAGTAACCACCGTAGGAAAAACGATCGTAGTACCGACCGTAGCTACCATAGTACCCTCCGAATCCAATCGAGAGGCCCCAGCGATGGCGAAAGGGGGAGGCGCGATAGTAACCGTACGGTCCCGATCCGTAGTAAAAACCAACTTGCGTGCGGTTCCTGCCGTCAGCATAACCGTCGTTATACGCGTCGGAGTAGTAACCGCGAGAATCGACACGCACCGCCTCGGCCACGTAGTAGTCGGCGAGATCGTAAACGAATGGTTGACCCAACGCCATTCCGCCTATCAGGTCGCTGAGTTCGTCCTCCGCGTTCCCTTCGATATCGACTTGGCCTAACAGGCGGAAGTCCCAATGATCGTCACGCACGAATGCGTCGTACACGAATGGATCTTGTGAGTATGCCGCGTACACCAATCCCGGGCCGGGAGCGTCTACCGTGACGAATGCCTCTTCGTTCTGTCTCCCCTTCACCTCGTACGCACGACCACCTCTAATGAAGTCGTCGGCGTCCGGGTCGATGGGATACAGCACTCGCACACGTCCCTCCGGGTCCGCGTGGAGTACCACGAGATGACCGTCGGCATCGGAGCGTACGTAAACGCGTATCCGCTCGCCGAAGTCGAGGTTGTCCGTCCGATTGAGCCAGATTTGTACGTCTTGCTCTTGCACCACGGCGGTGGCGGTCATGGCCAGGCCGACTGCAGGTGCGAGTGCGAGGGCGGGTAACAGGAGTAGGGTCAACATTGGTACCTCCATGCTTCAAGGCATACTCAGGCAAATATCGGGGCGATTGAGTGTCACAGCAACCGTTCATTGGCATCCTATAAGAGGACACCCCGACACCCTGGATATTGCGAGATGCATGCCAGCTCGTAAGTGCCTATGTTACAATGGTATAAGTATTTGACAGGAGGGACCAAATGTCCCCTCTTGAGGACAGTCTGACGCATAGCCGGACAACAGGGTATCCCCTAATGAGGCTGCTAGCCCGGGAGCGGATGATACCCAGCGTCCGACTTCGGGGTTCACGCAGGAAGAGGGGCAGGGACACGGTGTTGTTTGGCGGCCCCGGGGGCGGGATGCGGGGGCGTCCGAATAGCAGCGTATTTCGGCGACATTACACCAGGAAGGGGACAGGCACACATGCCGGCACAAAAAGTTGAGCTGTCCATCCTGACGCAAGTCAGCCTCTTGGTAATCGCCGGGGTTGCGGGTGCGTTTGCGCTCTGGTACACGCAACCCGTCATGGTGCCTTTTGTCCTGGCCATTTTCATCAGCTATCTCATGGCGCCGCTCGTGGACTTTCTGCGTGTGAAATGGCGTTTCCCAAAAGCCCTGGCCGTTGCGGTGACGCTCCTCGTTGCGGGGACCGGTTTGAGTTTGGTCGGTCTTCTCATCTATTCATCCACCGCCGGCATGATCAACAACGTCGGGCTTTACCAAGAACGCGTCGTGCGACTGGTCGAACGCATGGTCGGTGTACTCGACCGGTTCGGTGTCCAACTCGGCCAGGGTGATTTGGTCGATGCGGTGAGACAGTTGCCACTTTTGCAGTGGGCCAGAACGGGAGCCGGTACCGCGGTCGGTCTGGTGACCGGTGGGTTCCTCGTCTTGATTTTCGTCGTGTATTTTCTCATCGGGCGTCGTCCCAACGAACTACGATCCGGTATCTACGCGGAAATCGACGCAAAGGTGCGAAACTACATCGTCGTGAAATTCGCGACGTCTGCAACCACGGGTCTGTTGACGGGTGTGATTCTCGCGCTCTTTGGATTGGAATTGGCACTGGTGTTTGGTGTGATGGCTTTTCTTCTGAACTTCATTCCATCAATCGGTTCTATCGTTGCCACGTTGCTCCCGCTTCCGGTTGCGCTCATACAATTCGATAGCACCGTCGCCATCACGATCGTCATACTCCTGCCTGGTGTGATCCAATTCTCTATCGGAAACGTTGTCGAACCATTGGTGATGGGTGAAGGTCTGGACTTGCATCCGGTCGTCATACTCATGGCGCTCGTTTTCTGGGGTCTGTTGTGGGGTGTCGTTGGCATGCTGCTCGCCGCGCCGATCACCGCGGTTTGTCGCATTGTCTTTGCAAGAATGCGAATTACTCGACCGGTAGCCGAGCTGATGGCGGGACGATTGCCGCAAGAAGGACTTGTGACCGCAGATACGTTCGTGGAGTCAGAACACTAATCTCGTGCACTTCGTTACCAATCCAAACTACGTCCTGCATTCACCGAATCCCCCGCGGCTTCTTCCGCTGAGCCGTTCCCGGTCTGCGCTTGACGACATATCGAGTTGGCCAGGGTACGCGCTGACACCGCTGGTTTCCCTCCCAGGACTCGCGTCTCAAATAGGCGTATCGAAGCTCTGGTTAAAAAACGAAGGGGAGCGTTTTGGTGTTAAGAGCTTTAAACCCATGGGCGGCGCCTTTGCTATATCGCAACTCATTGCCCGTATCGTCGCACAAGAAACGGGAGCACGTCCGAGTGGCCGGGAATTGTTTGATGACACCTCGCGTGCCATTGCCGGTCGGGTCACCATCGCGTGCGCGACTGAAGGCAACCACGGACGGGCGGTGGCATGGGCGGCACGTCAATTCGGTTGTAACGCCGTCGTGTATATGGCGCACAATGTGACGAGCAAAAGGGAAAGCGCGATTGAATCGTTTGGTGCGCGTGTCGTTCGTTCGACGGGCAACCATGAAGATGCCATGCGCGAGATGGTACGTGAGGCGGGTCCGGCTGGTTGGCATATCATTTCAGAAACCAGAAGTGCCAGCGACGAACGGATTGCGTGGGATACCATGACCGGCTATGGCGCGTTGATGTTGGAATCATTTGACCAAATGGAACACGACGTCCCAACACATCTTTTCATTCAGGCTGGTGTCGGTGGGTTGGCGGCCGCATCATGTGCGATGGCCATGCAGCGTTGGCCCAAAAAAATACCCCATGTCGTGGTGGTTGAATCGGTCGAGGCGGATTGTGTGTTCAAAAGCCTACAAGCCGGGGAACGCATAACCGTCGGCGGCAAACTCGACACGATGATGGCCGGTCTCGCCGCGGGCGAGGTGTCCGACTATGCGTGGCAAGTGCTTAGGGAAAGCGCCGCCGGTTGCGTTGCCATACCCGATGCGCCGGCCGCCACTACCATGCGATTGCTTGCATCCGGCACGGACGGTGACGTGCGGGTCGCAGTCGGTGAATCAGGTGTGGCGGGCATAGCCGCCGTTATCGAAGCGCTCCGCGATGACCAATGCCGGGAGATATTGGGGCTAAACCGGGACTCGCGCATCTTGACGGTGGCCACCGAAGGTGTGACCGACGCTGACACGTACGACGCGATCATTCGAAACTGACTGAATGGCAGGTCGTCACATCGTCGCGTTCAGCGCGCGCAGCACGTCCGGCATCAACCGCACCCGCCATTCCTCAAAGTACTCCATCTGTGCCATTTGATCCGACGTTGGCCGACCGGGCCACCCTTGAATCGCGCCGTAAAGTCTCATCATACGCGTTCGCAATTCGATTGCTTTGGGTGCGACACCTTCGAGTTCGGCGATCATGCGCCGGTTCTGTTGGCGTTCGGCGTCGGACATGTCGGCGACTTGTCTATTGATTTGCCGCAGTGAATCGGCCAGCGGTGCAAACTCTTCGATGGATTTGGCGAGCGTCACCAGCGTGTGATGCCAAAAACGTCGGTCGGCGGGATCCACGTCGATACGGGGGTCGTCCAACACCCGAACGGGTTGTTCTAACGTTTCGTCACCGACCGTGAGACGCACGGTGTATTGCCCCGGCAATACCCAAGGACCGGTCATGCCGCCGCCACCGCCAAAACCACGAGAGACATTCAAGTTTGCGTGACGCAGGTTCCACGCGACGCGGTTTAGTCCCGCCTTGCCCAACGGCTCAACAGAGCTGATCTGTGCTCCGGAACCGTTATGAATGGTGATGGAGACATCGTCCACGTCTTGTTCTGACGCAAGATAGTAGTCGATAACGGCACCTGCGGCGGGGTTCTCACCGCGGAAGATCATATCCCCGGTGTGACCTTTTTCGTTGCTGTAGCGAATCTGTTCGGCGGCCTCTATCGTGAACAAACGCGTGTTCGACGCCATGACATCTGACGTCAATTCCTGCAATGCATTGACGTTGTCCAATATCCAGATGCCACGACCGTGTGTGCCAAGTATGAGATCATTGTCGCGCGGGTGTAGGACCAGGTCATTTACCGCAACGGTCGGTAAGTTGCCGTTGAGTTGGACCCAGTTCGCACCGGCGTCGTTGGAATAAAACAACCCGAGTTCGGTGCCGAGGTATAACACATTGGGGTTGCGGAGATCTTCTCGCAGTGTGCGCGCCACTCGATTCGGTGGCAGGTCCGATGTGATGGATTCCCAAGTGTCACCGTTGTCCGTTGATCGATACACGTAGTTGGTGAAATCGTCGTTCCGATAATTATTTGATACGATGTACACGGTGCCTGCGTCGTGATGCGATGCTTCAATGCCGTTGATCCAGGTCATCTCCGGCAACCCCGGCAAACGCGACGTCACGTTTGTCCACGTGGCTCCGTCGTCCTGCGAGAGTTGTACGTTGCCGTCGTCAGTGCCTACGTAAAGCCAACCGGCTCGCAACGGCGACTCCTCGATGGCGGACAGTGTGGGGAAATACGGAATGCCGTCGTCCAGTGACAACGTGGAGTCATGGGCGCGTTCACCCATGATCGGTAGCTCGCGGCGGTCAACACCCGTCGTCAAATCGCTGAGTGAAACCCACGTATCGCCGCGGTCAACACTCTTCCATAACTGGTTCGTGCCCGCATAGAGGGTGCTGGTGTTATGTGACGAGATGATGAACGGCCCATCCCAGTTTGCCGGCGCCATTGCGTTTGCAAGTTCCGGTTCCGGTGTACCGGGTCCCCATGCATCCCAATTGCGTCGGGGGCCGATTGCCCCGCGTGGTTGATCGGGACGGATACTTTTTCGTACGCGACTCACCAAGTCCAGCCGCGACAAACCGAGGTATTGTGACTCCACGTAGAGTGTGCGGTTGTCTGTCGTGTCAACAAGATTCAAGAAGCCGTCGCCACCACCAGTTTTGAACCAGTCATCAAATACGATTCCCTCGCCACGATAGGTGGCGCTCGGTCCGCTCCAACTCCCATTGTCCTGCAAACCGCCATACACACGATACGGTTTTTGCAGATCGTAACTGACACGATAAAACTGACTGAGGGGAAGATGACGCATGTATAACCATGTGACCGCACGATCGTACGAGATGCCGAGCCCCCCGTCATCACCCTTGATGACATGACGGGAGTCATTTGGGTTCACCCAGAGTATCCGGTCATCACCGTGGAGCGACTGTCGGGCCCGCTGGAAGTTTCGGCCGCCGTCGTCGGAATAGCTGAACGAATTCTGCATGTAGATGCGTTGATCGTCACTTGGATCGATAAGCGGTTGGCTGGCATACATGGGACGTGGATTCCAATCGCTCATGAACTCCCACGTCTCGCCCTTGTCTTCAGACCGATAGACACCTGCTCGACGTTCGTTGTACGCGGTCGATGCGTTGTAACGCCAACCCTGTTCAACTGAAACCACCACGATCCGTGGATCGCCTCTATAAATGGAAATGCCGATGCGCCCCACGTCGCCGTCCGGCAGACCCGTGCGCAGCTCCCGCCACGTTTCCCCGCCATCCGTCGATTTGAATAACCCGCCACCCGGACCACCGCCATGGAAACCATACGGTCGGCGTCGTCGTTGATATTTTGCGGCGTACATGATGTTAGGATCGACGTGATCGATGGTTACATCGACAACACCTGTGTTTTCGTCGCCTTCGAGCACACGATTCCAGGTGTCGCCGCCGTTGCGTGACATGTACAATCCGCGTTCCTCGTTGGGGCCCCACAGATGTCCCATGGCGGCAACGAAAACGATGTCAGGATTGTCCGGATGCATGGCGATACGACCAATATGGTGACTGTCCCGCAAACCCATGTTCCGCCACGTCTCTCCGCCGTCGGTCGATTTGTACACACCGTCGCCCCAAGACGAACTTTGCCGATTGGCCCGCTCGCCCGTACCCACCCACACAATATTCGTGTCGCGCTGATGCACGGTGATTGCGCCGACCGAATGCGTGGCTTCCTTGTGGAACACCGGTCTGAAGGTCACACCGTTGTTGTCTGTCTTCCAAACGCCGCCGGTCGCGGACGCGACGTAAAATGTGTAGGGATTGGACTCCACCACGGCCAAGTCTACGACACGCCCACTCATCGTCACGGGGCCGATCTCCCGAAAGGGTAAACCGGCCAAAGCTTCCGAGGTAACTGTCTGAGCGACGGACAGCTGTGGAACGATGAGGCTGGCGAGTAAGAGCGCGCGGTGTGGCTTCATAGTGCGAAGGTCTTGTTGGAGTGCGGTAAACATAAACCGGATTTTAGGTGTACGAAATCTGCGGCCACCAAATCCACGAAACCCACTAAAAACAAAAACAAGAAAGACCGAAGAAGCGGGGTAGGGGTTCGTGGCTTTCGTGGATTTAGTGGCAGGAAAAACGGGGCCACGGAATCCGCGGAATCCACCGAATAAAAAAGAAAGACAGGAGAGGCGGGGTGGGGGTTCGTGGCTTTCGTGGATTTAGTGGCAGAAAAAAGCGGAGCCGCGGAATCCGCCGAACTCACGGAGTGTTGGTATTGTGGCAGCTTGTGGAACGATGCATGCCCAAACACACATTCCGTCCGTGGGTCCGCGGATTCAGTGGCCCACGCTATGGCCTCCACCGGCCCATGTCTGGCGGCCACAACACCCGGCTATGTACCTTGTTGACCCGTGCATCAATCGCCACCATGAGTTGATATGAAAAAGACCTGCCTCACGTTCACAGCCTTCTTCATGATTGCCGCCTCCAGCGCGGCAGCACAAATCGAATACAACGTTTCGTTTCCGAACGCCGTGCACCATGAAGCGGAGATCACTGTGACTGTTCGCGATCTGCCCACTGGTGCGCTCGGCATGCGACTAAGTCGTTCCTCCCCCGGTCGATACGCTCTTCACGAATTTGGGAAAAATGTTTACAACGTGCGTGCGGTGGATGGGAATGGACGCTCTCTCTCGATCCACCGGCCCGACCCGTATCAGTGGGATATTGCGGGACACAACGGGACGGTCACGGTTTCTTATACGCTGTTTGCCGATCGGGGCGGTGGAACGTACTCACAGATCGATGAATCCCATGCGCACATGAATATGCCGGCCACGTTCATGTGGGCCAAAAATATGGACGATCGTGAGATTCGTGCCGTCTTTCACCCACCAACGGGTTCAAACTGGCGGGCGGCCACACAGCTCTTTCCAACTTCCGAGGCGATGACCTTCACTGCGCCAAGTTTACAGTACTTCTTGGATAGCCCGACGGAACTGAGTGACTTCATGTTGCACGAATGGACTGTCGGAGAAGACTCAGATCCGTATACCATACGCCTCGCTATGCATCACCTCGGCACGGAGGCCGAATTCCACCACTACGCCGAGACGGTCGAAGCGGTGGTGGCTGAGCAGATTGAGGTTTTCGGGGCGCCCGCTTCATATGATGGTGGCACCTATACGTTCATAGCCGACTACCTGCCGTGGGTGTCCGGCGATGGCATGGAGCACCGTAACTCAACGATACTTGCAAACACTGGGTCGTTAGCGACCAATGCGTTGCGCCTATTGGGTACGGTGTCGCACGAGTATTTCCATTCATGGAATGTGGAGCGCATTCGGCCGAGCAGCTTGGAGCCGTTCGATTTCGAGCGCGCCAACATGTCGCGCGAGCTTTGGTTTGCCGAAGGCTTCACGAGCTACTATACACCACTGTTCATACGCAGGGCGGGTGTGACGAACAACGAACAGTTCGCGTCCGCGATGTCCGGCCGTCTCAATACCGTCACGACTGCACCGGGCAGACAGTTTTTTAGCGCGGTCGAGATGAGTATGCAGGCGCCCTTCGTCGATGCGGCATCGTCAATCGATCCGAACAACCGATCCAACACGTTCATCTCGTACTACACCTGGGGCGCGATGATCGGATTGAATCTGGACCTCACGCTACGGATCCAATTCGACAAGACACTCGACGACTACATGCGTTTAGTGTGGGACACACACGGCGCAACCGAAATCGCCTACGACGTCTCTGATCTCCAACAACTACTCGGCGATTTTACCGGTAGCGCCAGCTTTGCATCAACTTTTTTCGACAATTTCATTCGTGGGCAGGAGATTGGAAACTACGAAGCGCTTTTGGCACGTGCCGGTTTTCTCGTGCGCAAACGGGAAGCGGGTCAGCCCACGTTGGGTCAAGCGCGATGGCGTTTCGATACACGAGGTGCCACGATCACGAGTGGAACACTTGTTGGAACGCCTTTGTACGAAGCCGGTGTAGACCGCGGCGCGCACATCATCTCGATTGATGGTCAATCGTTTTCGAGTGTCAATGAGCTTACCGAGATTTTACGGGCCAAGTCGCCGGGAGAAAGAGTCTCGATTGAGTTCGAAAACAGAGGGCGCAGTGCGACGACATCGGTTGCGTTGATAGAGAATCCTTCCATTGAAGTGGTCACGTATGAGGCGGCAGGCATGCCCGTTACACCCGCCATGGAGACCTTCCGGGAAAGTTGGTTAGGTCGCCGTGCGGGGCGTGAATAGATATTTAGACCTTATGTGAGCGGAGGAAAGCACGTGGTTCGACGACGTGAATTTTTGAAGCACCTGGGCACCGGCGCCGTCGGTTCTTCCGTTCTGGGTAGTTTGCTCGATATCAAGGCTGCCGCCGCCACGGAAATTGCATCACTAGGGTTGGAAGACCACTCGGCGTCAACGTTCCAACAGTTGCGTTCTGAGTACATGCTCAGTGACGAAGTGGTTTATCTCAATCACGCGTCCATCGGAACAGTTCCTCGTGTCGTGCATGAGGCCCGCGAGCGCTATCTCCGGCTTTGTGAGACCAATCCGTGGCTGTACATGTGGGGTGGCGAGTGGGAAGAACCGCGTGAGGAAGTGCGGGCGGCGGCGGCGCAACTTCTCGGTTGCGAAAAAGACGAGGTCGCAATTACCCACAACACCACGGAAGCCTTCAATGTCCTCGCCAACGGGTTACCACTTGGTGCGGGCGATGAGGTGCTCTTTACGTCGCTCAATCACGAAGGAGCGAGTCGCGCGTTCTTCCACACCGCACAGTCACGGGGTTTTGAAGTAAACCGAGTCCAGTTCCCGCTCGTGGATGCAGCAAACATGACGTTGGACGATATTGTTGACCATCACGTTCGTCACATCACACCGCGTACAAAACTGCTTGTCTTTCCCCATATCGATAACATCGTCGGTATTCGTCACCCCGTACGGGAAATCGCCGCTGCCGCTCGCGCCCGCGGTGTCGATTACGTCGCGGTTGATGCCGCGCAAACAGTCGGTATGATCCCAACCGATGTGAGCCAAATGGGTGTGGATGTGTACTCGACCAGTCCGCACAAAT
>JAZDDC010000043.1:0-2391 GCA_036679565.1 Gemmatimonadota bacterium | reverse complement strand
CGTCCAGCTAGGGCGTTCGCATTCAAAGATACAATGCCCGATCTTCGAGACCTCCGCACTACGCGGGCCGTTTTTATGGGACAGGCAACTGCCAAATGTCCACCTGATTGAGAGCTATGTACGGGACCGCCACCCGACTACGCCTGACGTCCACACCAATATCCGCAGGCTCCCCAACAACACGCACGATCTGACGCGTCACACCGTCTGCAAAGCGATGTAAACTTGAATCAGCCTGACTCGCGACGATCACCTCGCCATTCACAACCTCGATCCCATCGAAGAAGCCACCGGTACTCCTGACGATCTCAGAAATTTCCCCGGTTGTCGGATTCCAAGCCCTCAGGATTTGACGACCACCCCACGGTGCCAGCAAGAAATTCCCGACATCACCAAACCACGTGATGCCATTCGGTTGACCAAGCAGCGAGTCTTCGACGGCGACCGTGACTTGATCACCCAACATGCGGTAGATACGGGAACGCCCGGTGTCGGTCACGTAAAGCGCGCCAAGCGGGCCCGACGCCACATCGTTGAGGAAACCAGGCTCGAACATCCGGAAGTCGATAAACTTTAACTGCTCGCCGGACAAACGGTTGAATCCGTGTAGACCGTCAATGTCAGCTGCCCACAAGGTGTCACCCTGTATGAACATGCCCCTGGGTGCATGAAGCGGAGAGACGTCCGTGCCGACCGCGAACATAAGCTCCTCGAGCGTGCCATCAACGCTCACTCGGCTGATGAAACCGTTGGCGTCCCGGTCATCGCCGTCTCCATTGAAGTTGGATACGAAGAACACATCACCAACGACATCGTATCGGACGGCCTCCGGCCCGGATAGACCGGTGACGACGGCTACGCGGTCAGTCGAATCTTGGACCGTCTCCCAATCGAGATCTATCGTCGAGTCCGCGGGAACAGAATCGGCCTGGCAGGCTACGAGGAGAGCAGCGATCAGCAGTAAAAGTCGGTCCATCGTGGCATCCATTCTGATTGCGTGATATTCGTTGCAATGTCTCAGAGCCGAAGGACTTTTTCAAGTCGCATGTAACGACTCTCAAACGAACTTACGGTCATCGGGCGGCGTGTTTGCCCAATTTACCAATTTGGTGCATGTTCTTGTCCACTCGCTACGATCCGATCGACCCCTGCAAGCATATCAACCGCGGGAGACTACCATGACACGAACAACTATCAGTCGAACCATAAGCGCACCAATCGACAAGGTCTTTCAAACCGTTGCAGAGATCGACAACTTCTCGAAGGCCGTGCCCCATATCGTCAATGTCGATATCTTGTCCGACATAAAATCTGGGGTAGGTATGCGCTTTCGTGAAACCCGATTGATGGGGAAGAGGAAAGCAACAACCGAACTGGAAGTCACTGAGTACGAGGCAAACAACCGCGTCCGGTTGGTCGCCGACGCTGGCGGCACCATCTGGGATACGGTGTTCACGGTCGAACCGCTAGACGAGCAAACAAACCTGACCATGGTGATGGACGCAAAAGCCTATAAGTTTTTTTCGAAACTCCTGAATCCCCTCATGAAGGGGATGATCCAGAAGGCCATCGAAAAGGATATGGACGCTGTGAAATCATACTGCGAACAGTAACGACTAAGAATCTATTCTGGTGAAGGCGGGTAGCGGGTAATGGTCAGCATCGGCGTAAATGATCAACCAACCTTCACCGCGGCGTTCCCAGATCAAAGTGGTTGGGCCCATAAAACTAAGAGTGGAACCGGCGGAATCGGTTATACGGTCGCGAAACCGAAACGTGACCAGCGCGTGATTCATTCCCAACGCGTGCACTTCCAAATCGGACCACGTCGTCTCGTATGACGACAGGCTGGGAAACGTCTGAAGTATCTGGCTAGACACCGAATCGTAACTTACTCGCCGCCCGTCACCATACATATAGAATTCTGGAGCGATGTGCGCCAGCACAAGCTCGGGATCTCTGGCTCGTTGCGCGTCAGCAAACGCATGTGTTGCAGAATCCACACTCCGCGCGATGGCCGCTTGCGCCGCTTGATTGAGTGCCTTGTCTGCCGAACCACAACCTGCAGCCAAACAGACTGCCAAACCAATCTCAGCAGTGATTTTCATTTGGGAGCCTCCGGAGCCCATCCTCGATCAAGCAGGGGCATGGCGGTGCCAGGCATCCAACAACACCCGCTCGCGTTCCCGACTCATACCGGCTCGCCGGTTGGTGCGGACCTCCTCGGGCCGTGTTGCGTTCCACGCCATCGTATCGCGTGCCGTCGTCGCCAATGCACGAAAGGTCAAACCGGCGTCCACGGCCCTCCGCACATCGACGTACATAAGCGCATCTCCCGGTATCCATGCAGGCAAGTCACGCCATGGGGCGACTTCTTGAGCACTCAAGAAA
>JAZDDC010000429.1:0-4498 GCA_036679565.1 Gemmatimonadota bacterium | reverse complement strand
CTACACCGAAACTACGGCGTCACGACGTTGGCGGCAAACAGGGGCAGTATGGCGGAGGACGGTAAGGCAGTAGGGCGGTAGGGGCGGTATGGCGGTAGGGCGGTATGGCGGTAGTAACGAGTGCATCGTCATTGACCACATTCCCTACCGCCCTACCGCCCCCACCGCCTTACCGTACTCCGCCCTACGGGCCTTCTGCCTCAACGATCTCCATCGACCGGACCTCATCGGCACCTAAGAACCGGCCATCGGCATTGATGAACCAGCGCCGATGACGGGGGATTCGGAGGTTACCAGCACTGGTCAGGTCCTCCATGAGAATGTACTCGCCGTCGTTGGCGGTTTCGTCATGGTAGAACCGACACCCAACCAACTGCGCCGTTTCGGGATCGAAGTAGAAATACCACGTGTCGGTGCCAACGTCAGCGTCGTACTCGACACGTATGGACTCGACATCACGATCGTCGAATCTCGTTCGTATGGGTTCAGGATCGATACGCGTTCCCGAGTCGCGAAGCTTCATCGGCATACCGGCAAGAAAGCCATAGTAACTCCGCCACAGCATCCCGTTTTCCCGATGTAAACCCATTCGTTCCATGACATCGTCGTCGAGATTGTCCGAGCCATCGACCGTAGCCGTCCACGTCGCACCGTCGGTTTGGTACTTGAGTTCAGATCCACGATAACGGCCCGAGAGTTCAAACTTGCCTTGATCTGCGTGAAAGACGAGCTGCACGTTGGTACGCTCTTCTCCATCACTCCCGGTTCCGAGCCATTGAATGTGCAACCGTTCGCGGGCCCAAACATTGTCAGGATCATGAAACGCGATTGATCGTTCCACCAGTTGGTCGGCGGCCGACAACGCCACGGCGGGCTCCTCTTCGTTTCCGCCGCACGCGATGGCGAATCCGACGGTTGCCGTCGATACGTATCTGAAGATGGAGGGATGACCATTAACATTCATTTGTCGCGAAGCTCACTTCCGAGCAGTAAATGGTTTAGGGCCGGCGCTATCGAGATCGATGCAACCCAAATGCGCCAAGGAACCTTCTCAAGGACTTCTGCGAACCAGTGAATTCCAATGCGCCGGCAACAATCAATTCTGAAATCGGCACTCCACCAAACAGAAAATCCCGCATGTGGGCGAACGAACCCGTAAGCTCGATGTCGGATTTTACGGGTATGCCACGTTGGATCTCAACCCCATTCCGGAAACACTGGATCGTAAACGACTGATCGCCTGCCGTCAGGTGAACCAATAACTCGTCAGAGACACCTTGGTAACGCCGTTTTAGTGCAAGCATTGCCCAGGCGGGGTCCGTCGCGTCACCGCGGGCAGGCTTTCCCATGAACTGCCACCCCCACGCACCAAACGCGTGAATGGCTGGTTCAAGAGCCAGCCCTCGCGTTAGGAGCCGGTACACATCGACCGAATACGGCGCTGGAGAACGTGTTTTCTCAATCAACCCCATCCCCGTCATTTCGCGGAGTCTGTCCGCAAGAAGGTTCGTCGTTATTCCCGGCAATCCCCGATGTAGGTCCGTGTATCGAAGTGGGCCCAACAAAAGATTACGGACGATCAACAGCGTCCAGCGCTGACCCACCACGTCCAAGGCCTTGGCCAATCCACAATACTGCTTGTAACTGCGTTGACTCATGGATACTTTATTATTTGATAGTTAATACTATCTTAACATAAAGATCACCAAGGGACAAACAAAAATGGATTTCCCGCTATTGCGTATTGGAATGGTTTTCCTATCAGTGTTCATGAGTGCGTTGTTCCTCTACGCCGTTCGAAAGTCTGACGATCGAACCGGCGAACAACCTCTTCTGAAAGTCACCAGCATTTTGATCCTCTGGCTCGGGTTCACCGGTGTGACGGCATGGCTCGGTGTGTTGAGTTTTGAGACCATACCACCCACGATGTTGATCCTGTTAGTGATGGCATTCGTGCTGACGGTTGTTACAGCTTTCTCATCGGTTGGCACGCAGTTGGCTGCAACCGTACCGCTTTCGCTGCTCGTCGGATTCCAAAGTTTCCGTATTCTCGTAGAGATCTGGTTACACCGTGGATACGAGGCGGGGTTGTTTCCAGTGCAGATGACCTACTCGGGACTGAACTTCGACATCGTTTCCGGCGCGACGGCGTTGGTTCTAGGCGTATTGATATGGAAGCGAAACGTACCCGCCGGCGTCATTCAAGCCTGGAACATACTCGGCACAATCCTGCTCGTTGCTATCATCATCGTTGCCGTGTTGTCCGCACCGCTACCGTTCCGCGTATTCAACAACGGTCCCGCCAACACATGGGTCACCGGATTTCCGGGTGTTTGGCTACCAGCCATTCTGGTCCAAGCAGCGCTGTTAGGACATCTGCTCGTTTTTCGTCGCCTGGCGAGGGAACGTAAATCGGCCACGCCCCAAAACATGAGCGTCAAACACGTTCCTTAGAATACCGTGAAGCCTTCACGTTCGGCGGCAATGGCTAGCCGGTCGTCCCGAGTGACCAATGACGCGGCACGCGGGCGGCCCCCAACCCACTGGAGGGCCGCGCTCAACTGAAGTGCATCAGCCGCGCGCAAAGCAAGGACCCGCAGGAGGCGCAGGGCCATCTCCCGCACCGCCGTCGTGGGCAACACCTCAGACCAGGCCGCGGCCAAGGTTGACAACACGCCGAGCGCTTCGCCCTCTTCTCCGTTGGACAAGGCCCCCTCCCGCCGCCAACGCGGACGCACACTCGACCCTGGTCCCCCACCACACGATGATCTCAGGGTCCGCAGCGGCAGCGCTTTGGAGCGTGTCGGATTCGGGTTCGGTCACGATCAGTGGCACGATGGCCGACGCGTCCCAGAACTTCACCGTTCGTCCCGCTCGTCCAACAGAGCCCGCCGTCCTGCGCAGCGAGCGGGATCAACCGAGCGATCGGTTTGCCTCGGTCGGTCACCAAGACCTCTTCGCCAAGCCGGACGCGGTCGAGGTAGCGGCTGAGGGCGGTCTTGAGTTCGGAGATCTGAACCTGGATCATATGTCTAATATAGTCATATATAAAAGACTATTATAGTTCACTCAGACGATCGTCAAGTGCCGCATTCGCATATACTACTATGTTGAATATCAAGATATATCTAGATATTATATAGTAATGAAAAAACCGCCTAAACTCAGCCTGGGCACCGTGATGGTCCTCCACGCCATGGCGCGTGGTTTCCACTATGGGTTTGACGTCATGGAGGAGACCGGTCTCACGTCCGGCACGATTTATCCCGCTCTCGACCGCTTGGAGCGCCTCGGGTTCGCCAAATCGGAATGGGAGGACGGACGGATTGCCCAGAGCGAACACCGGCCTGCTCGTCGATACTACACAATCACCGACCGCGGTGAAAAGACCCTCATTAGCGCAATGGAGCGGTATCGATCGTTGGCCCCGGTACGCATCGGCGGTTCCGTGCACCCCCGGACCCCATAACCGCATCGATGGAACGAGATTACTCGGCGCGTTTCCGACTCAGCGCGATCATCATCCGGATCGCATCCTGGTGTGTCCCCCGTACTTCCAGGACGACGTGGCGGCAACAGTGGGATGCGGAGCTTGCGCACCGTTGGCAACGTCGACGATCCCCGTCCGATCCTACCAAACCTGTCGTTCGTGGCGTCGTTCTCTGGTCGTTTGGCGCGTTCAACCACGCGTGGTACTTGTTCAAAACGGAATTCACCATGGATCTCATCTGGCAAGACTTCAAGTATGGCTTCCGCTCGTTGCGCAACGGACCTGGACTCGTCGCGGTCGCGATCGTTTCTCTCGGACTTGGGATTGGGGCAAACGCCACAATCTTCAGCGCCGTGGATGTCATCATGTTGCGGCCGCTACCGTACCCGGACGCTGATAGGCTGCAGGTCATTTATACGGCAAACGAAGAGCGCGGATGGACCCAGATCAACGCTTCAGTTCCTGACTACCTGGACTTTCGACGCGAAAGTCAGGTAATGGACATCACCGCAACCAATGGGACCAGTGTCAATCTCGCGGGTGACGGCGCCCCAGAAAGGCTCATCGGAAAAGCCGTCTCGTCAAATTTCTTTCGGGTGGTTGGCGTATCACCAGCTCGCGGCCGCGGATTCTTGCCGGACGAAGAACAAAAGGGCAACGGCGACGTCGTTGTCATTGCCGATGGACTTTGGCATCGACGTTTCGGTGCCGATGAAGACATCATTGGCCAAAGCGTTCTACTCGACGGTCGTACGCACACCATCGTCGGCGTGATGCCACCCAGGTTTTGGTTCGGCGACCCCGGGGTCGAGGTATGGTCGCCGCTGGTAATCACCGCAGAGGCGGCGCGCAATAGTCACTTTCTGGAGCTGTACGGTCGCGTACGCGATGGTTTTAGCACCAATCAAGCGGGACAAGAACTGCGAGAAATGGCCCGACAGATGGCGGAGGCCTACCCCGAAACAAGCAAGGGTAACGGCATCACAATCATCTCGCTTCAGGATGATT
>JAZDDC010000428.1:0-3951 GCA_036679565.1 Gemmatimonadota bacterium | reverse complement strand
GGTACGGACCTCAACTCGCGGATTCAACTCGACGTTCCGGTAACGGGCACGTACCGCGCGGTCGTTACGGGATTGAATCAAAGCGACATCGGTGACTTCGAACTTTCGACCAATGTCTTCAAAATCGTCGCCTTAACTGCGTTGCCCACACACGGCCGGCGGCTCACGCTCGATACTACAGTTATCGGGATTTTGTCGGAGAACGATCAACCACACGAACGCTCTTATGTACAGGCCTGGTCACTGCAAGCTTCTCAACACGATACCGTCGTCGTAGATCTCATGTCGGAAGAATTCGACGCAAGACTCTACGTTCGTGGGCCCAGCATTCAATTGGAGAACGACGACGGGCCGTTGGGCTTGGACTCCCGTCTCGTGTTCGAGGCACCGGAAGACGGCGTGTACCGAGTCATCGTGAGTTCCTTGGAAAGCAACGTTGGCTGCTTTGCGATCACGGTCTCTGGCTCGGTCGATCAACAACCACGGAACGAATGCAAAATACGCGCGTTTCGTGACGCACTCGCCGGTGAACTGAGCGTTGATTCGACTGTCAACAGCCGCCTCAACCGAGAAGCGCCACGTTACCAGGGCGAACTGCTCAAAACGTGGACCGTTCAAGCCGCACCGGGCGATTCGCTGATCGTCGAGGTGACAGGAGGGAGCCTCCAGGGCGGCGTGTCGGTGTTGAACCCTAACGTCGATTTCGCGGAATTAGACGCAACAACTACATCCGGTGACGCCCGCCTCTTTTTTATCGCCCCGGATCGCAGCGAGTACGTTGTCGCGGTACACTCCGCGGAACCGACTGATCCTTTCGAGATTGTCCTGCGACGGTCTGAGAGTCCGGATTTGGCAACGCTCCCCGTGGGCGACCGCGTGCTTCGGGCGGGTCGAGCTTCGTTGGGACAAATGTCGTGGGCCGATCAAACCTTTGGTTCGGGCATCGTACAGGCGTGGGCATTCGAAGGACGTGCGGGTGAGACGTTGTCCGTCGATTTCATTCCGGATGGTTTTTCCGCAAACCTGCACATCGTCGGACCTGGTGTCCGCGAGACCGTCACTGGCGGAGCAGGCCCCGGCTACGCACGAACCTCCTTTCTGGTTCCGAGCACCGACACTTTACGCCTCGTTGTCGAGTCACCCGACGCAGCGACAGGTTGCTTTTCCATCAAAGTGTCTCGCAACGCCGATGAATACCCAACCAATGACTGCAGAGTTTTGGCATTCCGAAGTGCAAATCCGAGGGAGTTCAAGGTGGGAACGGTTGCCTCCGATACGCTCCGGCGCGGTCAATTGACATTCCAACGACTCCCGATTCAGACGTGGCGCTTCCGGGCCGAAGCCGGTGACTCAATGATTGTCACGCTCGACGCCGACGGGTTCCGTCCGGCACTCTATGTGGTTGGCCCGGGACTCGACATACGGAGTGAAAATCGTGCCGCGTTCCGCGTGCCCCGCACCGCTGTGTATCACATTGCCGCCACGACGACAGATCGGGTGGGCGGAAGTTATACGCTAGAGTTGCAGAAGCTGGTCTTCCCGGACCTTAACACACTTCCCACTGACAGCCTGACGTTGGGTTCGGGCCGGCCAACTGTTGCGGAATGGACATCAGAGGACGCCTCGTTTGGCGAAGAGAAGATTCAAGCATGGAGTTTCACCGCGACTCGTGGAGACTCGCTTCGCGTGGACCTGGCGACGAATTCGGCGAATGTAACAGTACGCGTAATAGGTCACGGTCTTGACCTGGAGCGTCAACTTCCACGGGGCACCACCACTTCCTCCTTAGAATTCGTGGCCCCAACTGACGGTGAGTACCGAGTCTTCGTGCGTGCGCAGGAATCCGATCTAACATGCTACGCGGTGCGAGTGGTCACAAACCCACTCAACCAGATCGCGGTACCGGATTGCACCCTCGAGCGTTTTCGGCGGCTCCCGTTACAACATACACTCGTCCTACCGGAACGCCGGAGAGCCAATTGGCACGTAGCGGCCACGTGGGATTTGCCGAGCAGCGAGGGAGATTTTGGCCACACGCCGGCGCAGGCGTGGGTAGTCCGCGGGCGAGCCGGTGACTCGATTACGGTCGATCTAATCTCTTCGGACTTTAATGCCGTGCTTCACGCCCTTGAAAGCGAAACCTTGCAACTCCTGAGCAACGATGACGGCGCGGGCAACTTTGACTCCCGTCTTTCACTTCGGTTTGCCACGGACGGTGAGTTCCGCCTGATCGCCACCTCATACCAAAACCGCGGCGGGTGTTATCGACTCTTGTTGTGGCAACGCTCATCGGCGGAGTCGCCGCGGCCTCAGATGACCGGAAGATGTGAAGGCCTACAAGATATCGCTGGTATACAACCCACCGTTACACTCGATACCGGTCAAGTCGTAAAGGGTGAGTTTGCCGTGGGAAGGGGAGGTGGCCGCCAACTCACAGCTTGGAACCTTGACCTTACAGATTGGAATCCGACCAGACCTATGGTTCTCACTCTGCACTCGGACGATTTTGATCCGAGACTCCATGTCTTTGATCTCGAGCGGGGTCCGTTCGGTGCCATGGTGGACGACAACGGTTCCAACCAATGTAATGGTGCGCGGATCGTTTTGGATCGACCTTCACGTTACATGGTCGTCGTGTCCGAGGTTCCATCGACGTGGAGTCGAGGCAATGCTTTCACCATTCGCGCTTCCGAATCAAGAATGCTGGAGCCACCCCGCGGGTGCGTGCCATTCCTGCGCTCGCTTGAGGCACGAGATACCCTAATAATTGGCACGACCGGCGCCGCAAAACAGGCTAGAGGATCCTATGGTCAAACGAACGACTCTGAACGCCGAAACGCAGAGTTAACCGGAGATCGCCGGACGCAGTCATTCTCCGTGACGACCGGCGGGCTAACGGGTTTAACGATAGACGTGACATCGGAACAGTTCGATCCCTACTTTAGCATTTTGGGACGGGACAATGTACAACATGCGGATGACGGACTACGCGGATGCGGCGCTCGGTTGAGTCTTGGTCGCGAATCGCTAGAAAGGCTCGGAAACCCTTTAACAGTCGTCGTGAGGAGTTTCAGACCTAGTGGTGAGGGCCAGTACACAATAGAAGCCCGATCGGACGCGGGTGCATCGAGCAATGACATATGCGACGACGTAAGCGGCGACTTTCGGAGCTTGGCCGATCTCGACGTCATGGGCAGGCCACTTCAAGTCGATGGAATAGGCACAAGTGGCTACCTGTCTAACCGCGACACGTTACTTGCTGACGGCACACACGCTCAAGCATGGACTTTGATGATTGACCGGATTGACACGTTTTCGGTGGAACTCCGGTCGAATGATTTCGACGCGTTCTTACGTGTAGGTGGGCCAGGCATACCGAGTTTAACCGACGACGACGGTGCAGGCGGATGCCACGCCAGGGTAACGTGGCTTGCGCCGAAGGCAGGTTTGTACCGTGTGATTGTGAACACGATTCACAGCGGCGAAACTGGTGCGTTTCAGCTACGCGTGTTTAGTGGGTCGCCGTCACAGACGCCATCCATGCCCTGTAGAATGGTCCCACCGCGCTGATCAGTTCCTCGTTTTAGCGGCCCGTCGTTTGGCGTGTTCGATTTGTGCATCTGTGAGACCGAATCGGTCCGCTCCAATTCGTCGGTTGTCAAGGATAGCAAGGCCGACCGAATCTTCCAGCGACCGCCACATTGACTCCAGGAGTTCGATCAACTCGGACTCCGTTAGCTGATGATCTTGAAACGCCCTTCGCAAAAGTATTGATAGCCCAAGCATTTCCTGCTGGCGTCGTACCGCAGTATTTTGCGCTGCGCGTGCCAGGTCACGCTCTCCGTCGGCCCGTACCTTCTCGTTTTCGGCGTCGGACAGAGCGCGGTCCACACGTGCGAGTGCCGAATCGGTCGCGACAAGGGCGGCCGCGGTTTCTTTGAAGGCATCCTG
>JAZDDC010000427.1:0-4714 GCA_036679565.1 Gemmatimonadota bacterium | reverse complement strand
CTTTCCGCGCACGCACAGGAAGAAACTTGGAACATTGAGGTGTCGAGGGCGCCGTCCACGCGCACCTTGCAGTTCACAGCCACCGAAGGCACGTGGATGAGTGTGGACGTGTCGCCGGACGGAAGGATGCTGGCATTTGATCTCCTGGGACACATCTACCAAATGCCCATAGCGGGCGGCGAAGCGCGTGCGCTCACGGAGGGTCGCTCCTGGAATCTGTTCCCGCGGTACAGTCCGGACGGCACCAAGATCGCCTTCACGTCCGACCGCAGCGGGAGCGAGGACGTGTGGGTGCTCCACCTCGACACTGACTCATTAGAGAACGTCTCGAAGATGGAAAACCCGGTGATCCAACCCACCTGGGCCGGGTCGGGAAAGGCGATCTACGCATCCGAGCTGGACGACGGCGCGAAGATGAAAGCGCACCGGTTCAACCTCTTCGGCAAGTCCCAGGAAGTAACGTCGGCCGAAACGTTTCAGCCTATCACCCATTTCGAAGAACATCCGACTCGCCGAGTGATCTTCTTCGAGCACCTCGACCAACAGTTGTATTCGAGCGGCGCCCGCATCAAGACGTACGATATGGACACGGGAGACGTATCGGTGTATCGCCAGCGCGCCGGTGGTGCATTCAACCCTTCCCTGTCTCCTGACGGACACCACATGGTCTATGGTCATCGCGACGACCAGCAAACGATCTTGGTCCTGCACGATCTGAACACACGGGAAGAACGAGTATTGGTACGCGGCCTCGATCGGGATCACCAGGAGTACGGACCCTACTACTACGGTGTTTCTCCCAACGTATCGTGGCACCCAAACGGTGAGGAGTTGTTCGTGGCCTTCGGTGGCGCCATTCGCGCGGTGAACGTGGCAACGGGCGCAACGCGAGAAATTCCGTTCGAGGCGCCGGTACATCGTGAATTGGATGAGACGATCCGGTTTCCAATCGAACTCCCTCAGGAGACGGCCCGTACCTACGCCAACCGTTGGGCGCACCGCACGGGGGCGGGAATCGTGTTCGAGGCGTTGGGTGACATCTACCTGAAACTCGACGACGAGGTGGTGAATCTTACCAACTCGCCCGAACACGAGACGAGTCCGGTGGTGGATGCGGCGTCGGGCAATCTGTACTACGCGAGTTGGTCCGACGACAATCTCGGTGGCGTGTACCGCCGCCCACTCGCGGGTGGCACGCCCATCCGTGTCTCGACCCGACCGTCTCAGTATGGGTCGCTTGCCCTCTCCGCCGACGGTCGCACACTCGCGTTCGTCAGAGGGCGCGGGTTGTTGCAGAACGGCATTCGGTTGGAAAGCCAGACGCAGTTCGAGTTGGTTCTGGTAGGACCGGACGGCACCGAGCGAAAGGTGACGAACGTGGCTGGCACCCCGAACACGCAGTCACGACTTCCGCTCGACGTGCGACTCGATCCCGATGGCGATTGGATTTACTACACCGAGTTTTTGTCCGATACGCTGACCCTGCGGCGCATCCACTGGGATGGCACGGAGAAAACGACCCTGTATCGGTTTCCCCACGGCGAGAGTGCGGCGCTCTCCCCCGATCTGTCGTGGATCGCGTTCCGCGAGTACCACCGGAGCTACGTGACATCGTTTGAGTGGATCGGCAAGACGCTTACCGTAGCCGCGTACGACAACGGTGGTTTTGCCAAACGTGTGGACGACGCGGACGGCGTGTACATGGCCTGGTCTGACGACAACACGTTGTCCTGGTCCCGTGGAGGGCAGCTCCACGAGAAGACCATAGAAGCCATCCTTGCAGATGACGATAAGAAAAATCAGACCGACATCGCCGTCACTTACCAGATTGCGCGGCCTAACGCGACGGTGGCCCTCACCAACGCGTCGGTGATCACGATGGACCCGGAGCGTAGCGTGTTAACGGGGGCAACGGTGCTGGTCGAGGGCAATCTCATCACAGCCGTGGGGCGTGATGTGGAGATCCCGTCGGGCGCACGGGTGTTCGATCTGACGGGCCACACCATCATGCCGGGCATGATTGACGCCCACGCCCACCCCGATCCCGCCATATCACAGACCAACGTGGTGGAACAGCGGCTACCGGGAATTCAGGCCGCATTGGCGCACGGCGTGACCACGTTGTACGAGTTGTATGGAACCGAGGAGAAGGATCCATGGGTGCGCGACATGATCCGCTCGGGCAAGATGACCGGCCCCCGACTGCTGTCCGTCGGCGCACCGATGTTCGGGCTCCGCACGTTTCGGCCCAAGACCTATCGTCCAGTCGATTCGTACGAGGACGCGCAGCAACACGCGAGCTACAGTCGCGAACAAGGCATCACCGCGTTGAAAGACTACGTCAACTTCACGCGGGCCGACCGACACCAACTCGCCACCGCAGCACGGGAACAGGGACTGAATCTCGTGGCGGAGACGGCGGGCAACTCGCAGATGAATTTCACGCAGATCGTCGACGGGTTCACGGGTCTCGAGCACTCGATGGGCCTAACACCGCTCTACCAAGATATCATCGAACTTTTCAAGGCTTCCGGTACGGGTGTCACGCCGACGCTTCTGGTCGTGTACAACGGGCCGGCGGGGCAGGTAGCGTTCGACCAAGCGTCGCGCGTGTGGGAGGATCCCAAGTTGCTAAACTTTGCCCGTTCGGACGAGCTGCGCAGGTTCCGGCGTGTGACCCACTATTGGGACGACGATCTCTACGCTCCGGAGATGGCCAGCGAAATGAAAAAGCTGTTCGACGCCGGCGTGCTTGTGAACGCCGGCGGCCATGGACAGATGCTCGGCCGCGACATGCACTGGGAGTTGGAGCTATTCGTCCAGGGCGGGTTCACGCCGCTGGAGGCCATCCAGATCGCCACTATCAACGGCGCCACCTACCACGGCTTGGGAGACCAGCTGGGCTCCATCGAGGTCGGCAAGCTGGCTGATCTGGTAATCATGGAAGCCAACCCGCTCAATGACATAAGGAATACGCGACACATCGTGTACGTGATGAAGAACGGAGTGCTGTACGGCGGTGACGATGCGGCCAGGGTGTATCCGGATCCGGCGCCGGCAGGAAGGATGTATTTCATGCGGTGATTCCCCGACCTCAACAGCTTTCACGTGGAAAAAACGCACGCCTTCGAAACTTCGAACCCCACATCTACATCGAGGTCGTCGCGCCCTTGCAAGTGAATGATGGGCGATATAGTATGGCGAATTCGAAGCACCGCTCGGGATCAATCGCCATTAACCGTTTCTGTATCTGCGCAGTCCTCTTCGGGGTCCTTCCCGCGCCCGCCCGGGCACAGAGTGCTCCGGTAGAGACGATCGCGCCTGATCTTTCCGATACAACCGCACTCCGCCTTTTTCTCGATACCGTGATGCAAACCGCCATGGCCCGCGTGGAGTCGCCGGGGGCGGCGTTGAGCCTCGTCATCGGCAACGAGGTAGCCGTGCTGCGCGGATACGGGTTCGCCGACAAAGCAGGCCAGGTCCCGGTCGATCCGGCCCGACACCTGTTCCGAATTGGGTCGATCACCAAGACGTTCACCGCGACCGGCATCATGCAGCTTTACGACGGGAGACTCATCGACCTCGACGAGGACGTGAACGCCTATCTCCCGACGTTCAAACTCCCTAACACCTACGCCGAACCGATCACGATCAGGCAATTGCTACAACACACAAGCGGGATCGACAACGACTATTCCGGAATCGGACTCCGGTCACACGAGGATCACATTCCGCTCGGCGAGTACTTCGCGGCTCATGTCCCCGCCCGCATACGCCCGCCGGGGCGTGTCATCGTGTACACCAACCGCGCCACCATGCTCTTGGGCTACGTGATCGAGGCCGCTTCCGGTCAGGCGTACGAGGACTACCTGAACGAACGTCTCTTCAGGCAGCTCGATATGACGCGGTCGGTTTTTGCGCCGCCCCCGGAGCTGCGAGACGATCTCGTTAGGAAGACGCCTCGCACACGCTTTCACGTGCTACCTGACGATTTCATCGACACAAATACGCGGCCGTCCAGCGATCTCGCTACCACCGCGCTCGACATGGCGCACTACATGATCGCGCATTTGAATGACGGGGTCTTCAGGGATAGCCGTATTCTCGCACAGGGTACCTCGGCGGCGATGCAAACGGAGTGTTACAAGCACCACCCGCGGCTCGGAGGGGGGCGATGCCTGGGCTGGGGGTTATCGACGGTCAATCAACAACGCATCGTGGGCCACGGTGGGATGCATCAGAGTTTTCGGAGTAGCCTCTTTCTCCTTCCCGACCACGGAGTCGGTCTCTTCGTGGTGGGGCGCGGAGCCCGTAACATCGCGGGAGGGGTGATCGGGCAATTACTGGCGAGATACTTCCCATCGGACGCCGATGCCTCGAACGGTTCGCGTGTGGCCAGCGTCGTCAGTCGGGCGGAGGATCTGGTCGGATCTTATCGTCTCCTGGGGCAGGTCAGCCTCGCGACGTTCGAGAAACTCCAGTACCTCGACGCGCCCGACCCCAAGGTCAGGGTCAGCGACGATGGTGCGCTGGTGTTCGGAGATGATCGCTTCATCGAGGCGGAGCCATTGGTGTTCGATGGAGAAAGCTCGCCCAACATGCTTGTATTCAAAGAAGACGATCGAGGTCGTGTAGTGTACGCGACATTCGACGAAACCGCCTTTCGCAAGCTGCCGTGGTACGAAACACGTGGTGTGTTGCTCGCCATCGCCGG
>JAZDDC010000426.1:0-12295 GCA_036679565.1 Gemmatimonadota bacterium | reverse complement strand
AGGTTCAATGCCCGGAAGCCATCCCGTCTTTCCGCGGATCTGATGCCGCGGCCCAACCACGCGTTAACCTCATGACGGCTTGAGCACCACCAAAAGCAACGTTCGTAGGATCTGTCAACTCGTGCCCCATCGCCTCCAACAAACGGAGTACATCATCCGCCATCGCCGGCTCAATGGCGACTCTGCGTCCGGAAAAATGACGAAACCGCGCGGCGTCCACCGCTTCCTGCAAATCCATGTCGAACAACAGTAGGTTCAAGAGCAATTGAACGTGCCCCTGCGGCTGCATCGATCCGCCCATCACACCAAAACTGAGCCACGGTGATTCACCCACATCGTTCAGCTTTGTTGCGAAACCAGGAATAATTGTGTGAAACGGTCGTTTGTTTGCGGCGACCGTATTCGCCCTACCGGCCGTTAGCGTAAACCCAGCACCACGATTCTGGAGCGCGAAACCGGTACCCGGTACGACGATCCCCGAGCCGAATGCCGAATAGATACTATTGATAAACGAAACCATGTTTCCGTGTTGGTCAGCGACCGACAAATAAATAGTTTCGCTGCTTGTGACGGCATTGGCAGGTTCCGGTCGATCGGCTGCGTGCCGCGGATCGATCAACGCCCTTCTTGCGGCTACAAACTCATCTGCCAGAAGGTCTTCCGGATCCATCGTCATGTAGTCCGGGTCGCCAACCACGTATTCCAGATCCGCATACGCAAGTTTTTTGGCTTCAATCAGATAGTGGAGATACTCCGCCGAGTTGTGCCCCATGGATGCTAGATCGATCGGTTCGAGTATCCGCAACATCTCCAACGCGGCAATCCCCTGGCCGTTGGGTGGCAACTCGTACAGTCGGTAACCGTGGAAATCCGCCGAGAGGGGTTCAACCCACTCGACCTGATGATTGCGCAGGTCCTCGATGGTGAGAAACCCACCCATGTCCCCGACCCAATCGACCACCCGCTGGCCGATTGCTCCACCGTAAAACACGCCAATGCCGTTTTCGCCAACCACACGATACGTACTTGCCAACTCTGGGTTCTGGAACCAATCGCCGGCCTTTGGTGAGCGGCCACCGGGGAGATACGTGTTTACGAAGCTCTCACGGGCGCTGCGCACGTCGTCCGATGAGCTCCCCGTCCAAATATCTTCGGCTCCCAGCCAGTCGCTTGCGATGATGGGCGATACCGGGAAGCCATCGTCCGCCACAGCGATGGCAGGGGACAACGCCTCGGTCAATGAGATAGATCCGAATCGATCCAGCAACGCCGCCCAACCCGACAGTGCTCCAGGAACCGTTATAGACTCGGCACCAAGACCGGGCACCCGATCCCGACCTCGTTGGAGCAACACCTCCCTCGTCATGCCCGATCCCGAGCGTCCGCTGGCGTTGAGTCCGTACAGTCGTGAATCGGCGGCGGACCAAACCAGCGCGAACAAGTCGCCACCCATTCCAGTCATGTGAGGCTCGACCAGTCCAAGCATCGCAGCGGCCGTCACCGCTGCATCAATCGCGTTGCCCCCACGCTCCAGCACGGACAACCCCGCTGCCGTTGCCAGGGGCTGACTCGTTGCGATCACTCCGTTTGGAGCGTAGACCGTAGAACGGCCTCCCATATCCATGCGATTTGCCTGTGCGTGTATATCGTGAGTCGACCCGTGCATCGCGGACAATCGACTGACCCCGGGGACAGGGCAAGCCGACAGATCATGCCGGCTTCCTCTCGAGTGAACACAGAGGCGCTGCTTCTGCGGCGGTCGATGGTCATCCGGCGACTGCCGGCATTTCGCCGATCTGGCGGGTCCCGCCTACTGGCTTCTCGACGCTCACCCTCGACCAGGAGTTCGCGAACACGTCGGTCCCCAAGACGACGATCTCGGCCGGAACGACGGGGCGCCGACGACAGGTTGTTGTACCCTGTGCCGGACCGTCGCTCCCCGGCGTCTACGAGAAGGACGAGCTTGCGTCGCTCGACAAGCCGCCGTTCACTGCTCGGCAATTCAGACACCGCTGCTCCACTGATTTGGTGAATATCTGGTGATCCCCTCAGAATCCCTAAACTACACGGCGGTTCCCCGAAGCGCAGCACCCTGTGGAAAAGCCCAATACTCAACATTCAACGCTCAACACTCAACTCTCAGCATTCAGCATCAACACTCAACTCTCAGGGATTCTGCACATGAGTGTTGAGTGTTGAGCGTTGATGCTGAGAGTTGAGTGTTGAGCGTTGATGCTGAGAGTTGAGTGTTGAGGGTTGAGTGTTGAGTGTTGAGTTCTTCCTTTGGGGCAAACCCCGCGTGCCGATATTCACGTAGGCGGTTGGACGCCGGGCCCGGAAACCGATACCGTTAGCGCCCATGAAGAAAAAGTCGCGATTCGGATGGCCCACCATTTTGGGGGTGCTGGTAACAATCCCACTCCTCTGGTGGACATTACGGGACATTCACTTTGCGGAGGTTTGGACGTTCATGCGTGGGGCACGGACACTGCCGCTCCTTGGGACGGTGGTGGCCAGCGTAGCTGTCTATCCGATTCGGGTACTTCGTTGGCGGGCGCTCATGCAAAGGGACAAGCCACTTCCGTTCATACCCCTGTGGCACGCCACGACCATCGGGTTTGCAATCAACAACATATTGCCCGCCCGTGCGGGCGAAATTGCGCGTGCTTACGCCGCTCGAAAGCTTACAGGAACAAGTTTCTCAACGGCACTCGTGACCATCATCATTTCTCGGATCCTGGATGGAGTAACCCTGTTTCTGCTGTTGGCTGTGGCCGCCGCGGCCGGATGGTTGGCGACCGATGCCGTGATCGCGGGCGTGCCGATCGGCCGCATCATGGGAACCGCGACGGCCATCTTTGGAGCACTGTCCTTCATGGCTTTGGCGGCGGTGCATTTCCCGAACCCGATGATTGCGATGGCCAGAAAATTCACCAACGTGGTGATGCCACAACGATGGAGCGACCGGGTTATCAAGGGGCTGACAAATGTCCTGGACAGCCTTGCCGTTTTACGAAGTTGGAAGCGGCTCGGCCTTGTTATGGTCTTGTCGCTACTTCTTTGGTGCATAAACGCTTTATCCTTCGGACTCTGTTTTGTGGCTTTCAATTTGGATGTGCCATGGCACGCGGCGTTCGTACTTCAATCACTTATCAATTTCGGTCTGGTCATCCCGTCAACGCCCGGGTTTGTCGGTGTATTCGAGGCCATCACACGGGCGGCCCTGGGGATTTACGGTATTGCACCCGGCCCGGCCGTTTCCTATGCCGTAGCGTACCACTTCTGTACCTACATCCCGATCACACTGATCGGGCTGTGGTCTCTAACCAGAGCACGGTTCCGAATGTCCGAAATTCAAGAGCAAGTCCAAGAACGTATTAGCGGCACTATCCAACGTATGACCGGCAGGCACCCTCGTATCGATGCGGGTTAGCTCATGAGTAGCCGCTACACCACCAAGCAATGGCGAACCGAACGGAGCGCACTGAATCGGGGGGACCCACCGTCAAAATGCCCAAGGTGCAACCGCACCGGTTTCTACGCCCCGCGCGAAGATCATCCGGAAAAACCGCGAAAACCCTATCGGTCCTGTTCGTTTTGTGGTCTTTGGCAGGATGTCGGGGGCGACGAGGAGCGAGCCACTAAATACGAGTGTCATGGGCACCTGGAGACCAATGCACCCGGAGCGACGTGGCAATGTCCTTCCTGTGGCACGGAGAAGAAGCCGGACGCGGGCGAGCCCTGGCCCGTTGACGACCCGAAGCATAGGTGGTGGTTCGTCCCGCAAGATTTGTCGCAAGACGAATACATCACGTATTGGCGCATGGATTGGGGACACGACGCCAAACCCCATGGCATCATCTGAGGGCAAGGCGGTCAGGTTGAGGCATGGTATTTGATGCACAAACGGCGCCAAGCATTAACGAACGCAGATTTCAAGGTTTATCGCTGATCCATGCATTCGACAAACACCATGACGAAAACGCTCCGCACTGTCATCGTCACACAACTAGATCCGTTCTACATACCGTTGTTCTTTGACTCGTTCTTCAAGAGCCTTGAGGATAAGACGGAGACAATCAAACTGCAGGGAGTTGTTATCCAGAAGCCCTTGGGAAACAAGACGCGCAAAGGACTCGCAAAACGCGTCATCGGATTGTATGGCCTGTGGGGAACGGTTCTGAAGACATTGGAGTTGGTGAAAAATCGACTTGGAGACAAAATTCATCGAACGACAAACATAGGCCGCCCCCGCTCAATCGCGAGCATCGTTGAGTCGAACGGATACGACCTTATTCCGCACACGGACGTCAACGGTCCAGCGTTTATTCAGTTTCTTAAAAAGGAAGAGATCGATCTCGTCGTATCCGTGTCTGCTTCGCAAATATTCAAGGAAGAGCTGTTGGGGATACCGCCGCTTGGATGTATCAACCTGCACAACGGCGAGCTACCAAAATATAAAGGCATGTTGCCAAATTTTTGGCAAATGTTCAACGGTGAGACGCATACGACATTAACCATCCATAGGATGGCCGTAAAACTGGACGAAGGTGACGTCATTTTCACCAGAAAGACTGCAATTGGTTCGAACACGACACTCGAGGAACTTATCAAGCGCACAAAGGAAAACTCCGCCTTGGCACTCATGGATCTCCTGGTCGAAATTGCCGGTGGAGCAACATTGGAAGGAAACCCGCCCGGTGACAACGACAGTGCGTATTATACCTTCCCAAAGAAGGAAGACGTCCAGGAGTTCCGCCGCAGAGGTTACCGCGTGTTATGACGATCGCAATAACCGTTGATGTCGAAGATTGGTTTCAAGTAGAAAACTTGCGTGGTGCGTATCCCGTCGAGTCATGGTCAAAACAACAGTACCGGGTGGAACGCAATGTCGATTTCATCCTAAACGCGCTCGACACCAACAACGCCAAAGCGACGTTCTTCGTACTCGGCATCATTGCGGAACGTTTTCCCGAATTGGTGCAGCAGATCAGCGCCCGTGGCCACGATGTGGAGTCACACGGGTACGGTCACATCATGCTCACGGCCATGTCTGAACATGATATTTTCGAGGACCTTCAAAAATCCAAGCGCATACTCCAAGATATTACGGGCCATCGAGTCCGCGGATTTCGGGCGCCGTCTTTCTCGATAACGGATCGTGCACTCGAGATGTTGGCGGAACTCGAGTACGAATATGATTCCAGCGTCTATGAGTTCAGTCTGCACGACCGCTATGGTAAAGTAGACACCACGCGTTTCAACAAAGAAACTGGCACAGCGTGGCGTCACGACAGCGGCATCACGGAGTTTCCACTTCCCATGCTGAATGTATTGGGCATGCGGATGCCATGGGCAGGCGGCGGTTATTTCAGGTTGATACCCAAGCCGCTGTTCCTTATGGGTGTAAAGGCATTTCTAAAACGGCACGACCGATATGTGTTTTATATGCACCCATGGGAAATCGATCCCGGCCAACCACGTGTTAAATCGTTGCCGCGGCTCAACTACTTCAAACACTACTACGGACTCGCCGATGCAGCCGGAAAATTGGACGCGCTCATGAAACTGGATACCGTCCTCCCGGTTTCGGCTGCACTTACTGACGCTTTCCCCCGAGTGGAGTCCGTGTAACCTCAGGCACCCACTTCGTGACATCAGACACATGAGCCCCCCACAAGTCTCCGTTGTCATGGCAACGTATCGCGGCGACCGCCTCGATCATCTCCGTGTGTCGATCGACAGTATCCTTGCACAGTCCTTCACCGATTTCGAGTACATCATCGTCGTGGATGGCCCGATCTCAGATGAGACTTCCGAGTATCTCAATGCTATTGCGGACACACGTGTCCGGTTGATACAGCTCGACGAAAACGCGGGCCCCGCAAAAGCACGGAACGTCGGCATTGAAACGGCACTAGGGGAGTTCCTGGTCATTCAGGATGCGGACGACTTGAGCGATCCCACGCGGATCCAAAAACAGTTGGACTTCCTCAGCGCCAGTGGGCTCGACATCGTCGGGTCTTGCGTCAACGAGATCGACGCGGCTGGCACGTTCGTGAAACACAAACCGTATCCAACGGACGGCGCAAAGATCGCGAGCTTGATGCCTTTCGTGAACACCATCAACAATTCGGCGGTTTTTTGTAGGTCGCACGTGTTAAAGACATTGCCGTATCCGGAGAACCTCCGTTTTGGAGAAGATTATCGCACTTGGATCGCAGCCCTCAAAAACGGTATGAAGCTTGGAAATCACCCGGAATATCTCGTCTCATACCGCCTCGCCTCCGCGCGACGACGCGGATGGCAAACGGCCAAGACGGACGTGCGTATCAAACTATCTGCGCTCGCAATCACGAAGTGGTACAAGTGGCCGGTGGTAACTGTGGCTGCGTTCGCGACCGGGGCGCTGCGGATGATACCCGGATGGGCAATCATTTACGTTTATCGGTTGAAAGAGAGGATCTTACCCAAGCTCGCAAAATATCAATCGTCCTGAGGACGGTTTGCTGCAACGCGTTAGGTTATTTGCCACTAAATCCACTAACGCTTACGCTTCGCAAACACAACGCCACGGAATCCGCGGAAGACTTGCGACAGTTGTCTTAGGGTTGTGGGAAAACAAACAAATAGAGCGTTTTCCTTCCGTGAGTTCTGAGGATTCCGTGGCGTTTTTGTTCGTGGATTTGGTGGATTTCGTGGCCACATTCAATGAGGTCGCGTGACACTCAATTCGTCACTCGTACACACGAACCATCAACACCGATTCGGCGTCACCAATGGCATACTCGCTGCGATCATCCACATTGATCACACGATAATCGGAGTTGGTGGAAATCAGGATGTGCCCATCGTCCACCCACGTACACGCGGTGTTCGATGCTCGACGCCCATCCCGCACGAGTTCTTCGAACACCACGGTTTCTGTATTGTCGCGTTTTACGACCCTTTGATGCGTTTGGTACGTTTGCGCACCATCACTCCGATCGAACACGCGGTCGAATAGGAGTCGGCGGCCATCCGGCGACCAGCATGGATTCGATTCATTGGGCACACCCAATGGGGATTCGCGATCGCTATACGATATTCGACCTGTCGCGACATCGTGCACGGCAACGTGTGTCCGATTTGCGAATCGCGGCGAGTTGATAACAAAGGCTACTTTCGATCCATCCGCCGCCCAATTCGCGTCGCGTGCAGCGACCTGTGGGTCGGAAATCTTCTGCGAACCGGATCCGTTGTAGTTGGCAACGTACAACTCCGGCCCGCGCGAAAACGATAGCCTCTCACCGCCGGACGCAAACGCAAAATTCTGCTTCCCCTGCTTTGGCAATGTAGCCAGCGTGGCGCATGTCTCCGCATTTACCGCGTACACGTTTCGCGCATCGCTGACAAGCAACTCGCGGTTCGATCTCCAGGCATGCACACCAGTTGCCATGCGACAGCCAACAGATCGAACCTCTCCATCACCGGACACAACCCATATCCCGGCAGCGCCCCCAGATCGGCTTGCCGGTTCGAACCCGAAGGCAAGCTGCCGGCGGTCGCGGGACCAGGCGTACGAGTACCGGCCTACACCACCGCGGTGCACCGTTGCGGGAGCGTTAGTCCCGTGCACCAAAATTCGCAACCATGTCGAGTCGCCCGAGCGTTGAGCAAACGCCGCCAAACCCATACCGAACCCGGCCTCACCATTCGTGATGACCGGCGAGCGTGGTAACAGAACCGCATCCGAGCCGCTACGAGTATCACGTAACCGCAACCCTATTCCGTCGTTGTAATAGACGACAAAATTCTCACCAGCTAGCGGCGCGACCACCGCAGCCGATTCCGGTTGTGGCGTCGGGTTAGGAGTTCCACCCGAAGCGCATCCGGCTAGGTACAGGCCTAACATCGTCACAACGGCATTCGTCAACATCGCATTCTGCATCGTATTTACTTCTCTCCATCTAATTGGATTGATCGATTGACGCCTGTCCATGCACATCTCGTAGCGTCCCCATGAGAGGACACTTTTGCCAAACTGCGTGTCATACTAAAACCTGGAACTGCTTGTTTCACAACGTCTTACGGTGAAGTGCCAGACTCGGCACCCTCATTGCAATACCCCAGGTGAAGAGTGAAGGCAATCCCGATGACCGCTGAAGGTCGTCGAACCAAATAAATACTAGGATGGTACATCATGCGAATCAAAAATTTTTTACCAGCTCTGGGCGCCTTGCTGTTCGTGGCAATCACACAAGCACCGCAGGCAGCCGCACAAGAAGAATCTGCCGTCGAGGACGCCAGGGACGACGACATCAAGGTCGCCGTCGTGAATCGGAATTGGTTAGACGTTCGGGTCTATGCGGTGAGTTCCACGTTCACCGTCCGATTGGGAACCGTGTCAGGTTTGACCGAGACGACCTTCACACTTCCCCGAGCCCTGCAAGGAAGTGCAAGTGATCTGCAGATCGCAATCAGACCAATTGGCCAACGAGGCGTCCACTACTCGCAACCGATCCTAGTATCACCAGGGGACGTGATCGAATACCGGGTGGAAAACAGCTTAGGCCTGTCAAACGCAGTGGTCTACTAAAGCAACACTCAACGCTCAACGTTCAAAGTTGAGCGTTGAGCGTTGAGCGTTGAGTGTTGACCTAGCCTGGTCGCGACGGCCACCCTTGGACTCGTGTATTTACCCACAGATAGTATGCAAGCCAACCATACGCGCCGAGATGCAGGCTTCCCCAAATCAACGTGCGAATCGCGAGTATCGGCTCTTCGAGATTCGGAGGGATACGACCAAAGTAGAGCGCGAAGAGAAGTAGATGACCCGCAGCCAGCAACCCAAAAACCCACGCCATCGCTCGGACCATTTTCCGGCTACCACGTCCCATGAAACCCACGGCCACGGCTCCTACGCCCATAGTCACGAGGGTCAACTGACCGACGTGCGCGTTTACTGCGCCGTAAAATGCGGTGCGGTCCGACAGACGTACGCCGAGGAACCCGAAAGCCGCTTCGGCCAGCCCAATTGCCGACACCACAAATCCCAACCCAAGAACAACGGTCCACACGGCTCGGGCTCGAGGTGTTGCGGTCATTGATTTTGGGGGCGGCGTCGTGGATGCGCCTTGCAAGACTCTGCCACCGCCCGAGGATCTATCTCTCATATCGATGTAAGCTGCTACCGTGAAAGCACTTGTAGCTCGAAGATACCGAACATCCACCGTATTTCCAAACTTTTTCGCGCGGCGAGTAGTGCAACTATTTGGCCTTCCCTGCCGTCTATACCTGATATGAGGGCTCACCAACCGAAAGACACCGCACCCATCGTCCCAACCTGATGACATCCAAACCGTGAACGACCAACCAACCGAAACTGCCAGCATGCGCTACATGCTGATTCTGTTAACGGTCTTCGTCGCGCTCCACACGCTGCTATAGGCGATGTCTGAGTGGGGATTGCTACCGACTAGTTTGATGCGTCGGGGAGTGATCGAAGCAAGTTTTTCCGAAAACTGGAACCGGGCGTGAGGAACGTAGCGATTACGGATTGTCGGCGTTGCCTGCCGATATCGACCTGATCGAGCAACACCGTGCCGAGCGTATCGCGGTATACCGTTCGCAACGTGTCTGCATGGACTCGGTATGAGATGCAGTCCCCATCTTGGATCTTCCGCTCATCGAGAAAAGAGAAAACTTCGGGCAACCCGCCCATGATCTCCTGGTAACTGTCCTCGTCAAGTAGGCCCGCACGAACCGCTTTTTTCATATCGTCATCTATCCCGTCAAGAAACTGGGACAGGTTGATCTCTCGCAGAAATCGGATTTCCGCAAGAATGTCTTTGGCATCGATCACCGCAAGTGCCACGGAATCGTCGTGCACGAACGCTTTGATCTTTGCGGCGGCAAGCGAATCGACTCGTATTCGCAGCATGAGTACATCGACCTTGAAGATAGTCTTCTCCAGCAACGCACTCATCTCGCCGAATGAACCGTCGGTGAACGCCAACGTGTCATTCCATGACGGTTGAGCAACCGCTGGTAACGCAAGAAACATCGTACACGCGGCCAGTGCATGAATTCGTCGAAGACGTCTCATGCCGACGGTCACGAAACCAGTAAACGACAACGCGAATGCGGCGATCCTCATTGATAAACTCGGAAAACGTACTACGAACATCGATTGGTCTCCGCCTTGATATTTGAATGCTCACGCCGCACGGTGAGCGGTTCGATAACTTCCCGCAATATGGCAGCTTCCGGAAGTGTGACTATCCTGTCTCGACCGGTTGGAGCGCCTGGCAACTGTAAACTACCGTTGAATCCCAACAATTCCCCATTCAGAACGTCCCCGTTGGATCGGCGGCGGACAAAGCGTGTATTACGGCCATCATAGCCCCGGAGACTCCGTGGAATCACCCGTCGCATTGCGAACCAGTCGTATTGTCGAACCGTACGGCATAACGCCGGACGACAGCGACCCGCCAATGGTCGATTTCCGTGGCCACAACCACGTGGCGGTAGCCCTCCCATACACCCACCTCAAGTCCATCGCATATCATCCCATCGACGGGATCACCATGGAATTCCAAGAACACAAGGTGGTTATACGCGGACGAAATCTCCGTGAGTTATACGATTTACTGGTGGGGCAGCGGGTCAGATACATTCAAGAAGATGATTTCGACAACGAGCCCGAAACGGCAACGTTCGTCGATGCCATCATCGTCGTACGCCCTCAGGAAGTGGTTTAGCGGAAAGCTCTTTCCTCGCCATGCTAACCCGTTGACTGCGCGTCGCATCCAACTCCTCCAGAATGCGTGTCTGAAAATCTCGAAAGACCACGTGTGCGCCGGGCAGGACGACCCGCCCACACGTGTCCCGGATCACCACCAACTTTGTCCGGTCCTCACATGATCACTTGACTCCGACCAGGCGGCTTTTGACCTGGCGTTGAGTCTTGCCGATTATAGTGGGGACATTGCTACAACGTTTGTACCCATCACGATAGCCATAACCGGGGGATAGCATGGCTGCGAAGACGCGAATACCAACTCTCTTGTTGAGCCTGGGGTTGTCCATCGGAGTCCTGTGGTCATTGGCGGCAGCCTCACAGAAGCCGCCGGTGGCAATTCTGATGGCCGAGCCAATCACCGCCACTGCGCCGGAGTCGCCACACGCCCTCAGAGTGATGGTAGTCCGGGCCGAAGCTCGGCGGGCTGGCATCTCGGCTGATATGGCCCTGGCGGTGTCGATGACGGAGAATTGGGGCGGCGATTCCCTCGCGGTGTCTCGAGTGGGAGCAATCGGGGTGATGCAGGTGATGCCGAATTTTTGGGGACAGTCTTTTCGGTCTGAGTGCGGAAACGCGCCACTTACCAGTCTTCGGCGCAACGCATGCGTTGGCGTCCGCGTCTTAGCCTATTACAAACAGCGCTTTGGGAGCTGGGACCTGGCCCTACGAGCCTACAACGGATCGTTGCGTTACAAGGTCTCCGGCGATCGCTATGTCTCGCTGGTCATGGGCCGTCTGATTTTGGCGGATTAGTTCCAGGACAATTTCCCCTGGACTGTCGCTCGTTGGCTCAATGCCGGCGGACGTTTTTCGCGTTCGCGATCCCGGCAAACCGCGACCGCTTGTCTTGCCGCAAATACCACTTGTGCGCGGCTTGAGCGGCTCGGGATAGACTAGGAGCACGGATTGGCTTTGAGGCTGCGGCCTCACTGGCGGCGGCTCCTACCAAAACATTGGCTTCAAAGCCAATGGCCGCCGGTAGTTCAGGGGTTGTGGGAGAGAGCGGGCTCCCCAGCCCCTTTTTTTACCGGTGACTCAATCTGCGCCACTCGAGTCCGGACGCGCATCTTGTAATGCCTGACCAGCTTGTTGCATTCCCTCGGCCAGGCCTTGCATCATTCCGTCAAACATACCGCGCATTTGTTCTCCGAGAGCTTCCCCAATCTGCCCCATAACTTCCCCGGCCGATTGACCAATGAATTGAGAGATCATCTGACCTGTTGTGGCGCGCAGATCCACCTTCCACCGACCGTCCTCTTTTTCCAGTACCGTATCGAACTCAACCTCAATTGGTTTCTCATTGAACATGGCGGTCATCGTGGTGCGAATCGTAGCATCGTCGCCATCGACCTTCACGTCCCCCAGTGCGACTTCCTCAACTTCCGGCGCGTTATCCGCATTCCGTTCGAGCAAACTGACACTCGAAGCCGTCACGTATTCTGCGGCACGCTCGAAATCCCCGTCCATACTGGCATCCCAAAACCGCTCCGCGATGACATCGGGTGGCGACCC
>JAZDDC010000425.1:0-2254 GCA_036679565.1 Gemmatimonadota bacterium | reverse complement strand
GGCGCACAGGGCACACGTGATTCACATTGGCGCGAGTCCATTTTTGAGACCGAGGCCATGACTGGCTTTGTGGATGCAACGAATCCGCTGAGCGTGGTGACCGTAGAATCGCTTGCCGATCTAGGTTACGTCGTGAATTCGAACGCTGCGGACGCTTACACGTTGCCAGGTAGCGGCCCCGCTCGTTCGGCGCGGGCTGGTCTATCCCTTGGTCTCCCGCTCGTCGATGATATCCGTCGCGGGCCCATCTTTGTCGTTGGCCCCAACGGCGTAATCGAGAGGGTGATTCAACGTTGACCTATTATATGAAGAGTATGCGGATTGCGTGTGCGGCTGCGGTGTTTCTTGGGACGGGGGCGTGCTCCAACCGGACTCGCCAGGTCAGTCCCGAAGACTGCACAACATTTGATGCTGGAGCCGCATTACGCACGGATGAGATCGCGCGTCTCGCGGGCGATTTCACGTTGGTCATGACCGCCACCGGCGGCGAGCAAAACGGGAACACTGCAAGCGGTGTGATAACGTTTCGTGCTAACATTGATGACATGCGAATGATGGCCGAAACGGCGGGAACATTCAGAAGCAACGTCGTAGTCCCGTATTACGGCATGTCCGACATCGATGTGTCGGCAGTAGGTGCCTTGCCGCTGGGGCATGCGGCGTCTGACGATCCCGGACAACCCGGGGCGCTTATGGTGCAGGCCAATACGCCTGCTGGAGACGCTCGATCGCTTGTAGTCCGTTTAGGCACGGACGGGAATGTACGAAATGTCATGCGTTTCGATGGCGGGTACACGGTACTCCGTGTTCGCTACGTGTCGGCGGACACCCTGCTTGGCGAATGGGTCAGTGGGACGATGACGGACACCGCGTCCGGATATTTTTGCGCAATTAGACGGTAGCTCGTTACGATGGTGAGCGGATAGCAGGTCAGCTATCGCTCCTGTCGGCGTACCCCTATGTAGACACGACTATATAATCTATGTAGATTCAATTCTAGCTACCCACCGGAGGCACACGTGGACCAACCGCTTAGCTACAATGCCGCACTCGTGCTGCAATGCATCGCACGCGGCCATGGCTACGGGTTTGAGATGATGCGCATGACGGGTTTACCGAGTGGTACCGTCTACCCACTCCTACGTCGGTTAGAACATGCGGCCTTGGTCTCATCGGGTTGGGAAGATGTGGATCCGGTTGTGGAGGGGCGTCCGCAACGGCGCATATACGTGGCCACCGCCGAGGGAAAGAAGGCTCTCGCAACCGCCCTGGAGCGCCTCGCTGAACATCGGCGCCTGTTTGACGGACCTGTCCCGGGGCCGGCGTCTCACGCATGACCTACCTGCGATCGGTCGAGGCACAGATAGCCCAAGGCATGGTGCGCCTTGCGGCCGTTCTGGTGCCAACGGGTTCGCGGACGCGCTTTCTCCTGGAATGGAAGGCTGAATTGGTGCATGTGGGCGTCCGCCCGGATGGACCTCCGCTTCTTGTCTTCAGCATGGGCGTTTTCAACGATGCGTTTCAACTACGAAAACTGGCGCGCGGTTCGAGACGTCGCCGCAGAGGATTGTTGATCATGGAACGGTTCTATGCTTGGGGCAGAGATCTGAAGGTAGTTTCGCGCGGACTCCTTCGTTCACCGCTGTACACTTCGATCACGGTCATCACGCTGGCCCTGGGACTTGGCGGTTCGTCGGCCGTCTTTGCTTTGTTGGATCGCATCGTCTTGGATCCGCTACCGTATCCAAACGCAGAACGTCTCGTGCGGCTTTCGAATCAGGTGCCCGGTGTTGGACCGGATGCGGAGTGGAACATGTCCTCCGCTCAATACTTTTACCTTTTGGAGCACTCTCGTTCGATACAGTCCATCGGCGCCTATCGCATGGACGGCGGTAACGTCAGCGTGCCATCCGGACCGCAGCGTGTGATTACGGTGCGTGTGTCCGCCGGTTTGCTTCCGATGATTGGCGCGCGTGTGCAGATGGGGCGATTGATCGATGTGGCCGACGACCAGCCAGGACAGCCACTCGTCGTATTATTGTCAGACGGTTTTTGGCGCCGACATTTGGGCGCGGCTACCGACGTGGTCGGCCAGGGCATCTCAATAAACGAAACGCCAATCGAAATTGTTGGTGTACTCGAACCGGACGTTGTGATCCCCCGTCCGGGTGCCGCGATCGGCCAAGGCCCCGACATTTGGATGCCCCGGCAATTCAACAGCGAGGGTCGGTTCTTCAATAGCCATGTCATACCG